>JBQCJC010000180.1:0-6273 GCA_051953135.1 Thermoanaerobaculia bacterium
AAAACGATTGCTAACACACCGATGCCTGCGGCTGCACCGGCAGGGATTTCAGGACTGGCTGCACTTTCCTGGAAAACCAAGAATCCGAGAGTCGAGAGCATGTCTCCTCCTTTTTCCAACAGCTAAATTTTTCGGAACGAGGAGACTTTAGCGCGTTCGACTCGAAACGTCACCGCATATTCATGCTTCCGAGCGGCCACTCGCCGCGAAGAAAGTGTCGAATCGCGGCGAACACGACCACTGGATCATCGGCCCAGGTCGCATGCGCGGCGTTCTCGACCGTCACCAGTCTCGCGTCCGGCAACGTCTTCGCCCACGCCACTCCGTCTTCGTATGCGGCGTTGCGATCCTTCGTGCCGTGAATCGTGAGCACCGGCATCGTCACCTTCCTGATGTCCTCGTCGCTCATCGGCTTCAACGCGCTCGGCCACAGCACCTGGAACGCGGGGCCGAAATTTTCGAAGCGCTCATTCTCGAGCGCGCACGGACTGCCGAGTCGCGATGCGTACTTCGGGTTCACGACGAAGCGATACCGCATCACGCTCCAGTTCGCCTCGCAGCGCTCCAGCGATGTCGCGTCTTTCTTCGCGTTGATCTCGTTTTGCTTGTCGAGCTCCGACTGCGGCACAGCGAGATTCGCGTCCTGCTTCACCTCGTGCGGCACATTGCCCGCAGGCGAAAGCTGCACGACGCGCGTGACGCGATCGGGATGCGCGGCCGCGTACATCACGACCATCTTGCCGAGGTACGAGTAACCGATCGGAACGAACTTCTCGACTTTCAGTTGCGCGCGCACCGCTTCGAGATCGCGCACGTCCTGCTGAATGCTCATCGTGTTGATGTCGACGCGTGATGATTTGCCGCGATTGCGACCGTCGTACGTGATGACCGTCGCGATGTCCGCGAATTGTTTGAACGCATCGTGGAAGACGTAGTCGAGCGGCGCGATGATCGTAAGCGGCCCGCGACCCATCTTGCGGTAGTACAACTTCGCGCCGCCTTCGGCATCGACGAATCCTTCTTCTTCAGGAACCGCATCGTCCTTGAACACCGGTGCCGGATTTCCCGCTCCATCAAAGATGACTTTCCACGAGCCATCGTCCTGCTTCTGCCAAACGGACGCGTAGTACCCGGAGTGCTCGCCCTCGGGCGAAAAAATCGGCCCCGACGAAAACCCGGTTCTGCCGCCATTCATGATCTCGACGCGCTCCGGCCCCCAGCTGAATGGCGCCACCGGAACGTTGTCGAAGAATCGCGACCAGCGCTCGATCACTTTCGTTTTCCCGCGCGCCCCACCGAGTTGCGACAGGAACACGGCATCATCGGCGACATACGAAAAGAACTTCGCCTTGTCCCGATCCGCAAACGCCTTCGCAAACCCAATCTCCGCCTGCCGCACGCCCTCGACATCATCAGCAGCAAGCACAGGCATCGACAACACGAGCAGCAACAAAACCGCGGTGATCACTTTCATCGTGCCGCGCAGTGTACGGAGGAATCTGAAAGCGAGCGGTGAACGGACGGTGGCGAGTCAGGAGCGGTCGCGGGTGCGGTGCGAATGGGAATCAGAAGGTCGACACCGCAACGCCGTGCGCGGGCTGTCCGGCAAGAATCCCGGCGATCGAAAGATCCTCATCCAACTCCGGCCAGTGAATCCCGTATCCAGCACCGGCGATCTGCCAATGACTGCGTTGACTCTCGGTCGCGTGAAGCAAGCGCGGATACCACGCGAGCGGCACACTGACACTGCGACCGTCCGCCAGTTCGACGATCAAAGCGTCACTCGTGACGTCGACCGCCACGATGCGCTCTCCTGCTTTACGTTCCGAAGTACTCATGCCACGCCCGTATCAGCTTCGTTTGATGACTCGCGATCAGCTCTTCGAGCACACGCAACTCGCGAGCCGAAAAGCCAATGTTCGAAGCCAGCACCACAGGATTCAACCAAAACTTCGCCGATGCATCCTCACGATCGACGTGTACGTGAGGCGGTTCGCCCGGCTCGTGGCTGTAAAAGTACACCCGGTACGGACCGTGTCGCAAAACCGTCGGCACGGGGCAGACTCTATTGGACGTCAGCGCAGCACGTGCGTTTCACTACGTCGCGTGGAGCGCCGCAACCACGTTGACGGCGATCACGCTCCCGATGCAATGCGACATGCTCAGCGACGACGCCCCCTACTTCCTGAACAGATTCTTCAAAATGAAGATCGCGTTCGCGGGGCGCTCGGCCAGGCGTCGCATCAGGTACGGGTACCACTCCGTACCGAACGGGATGTAGACACGCATGCCCCATCCTTCCTTCACGAGCTGCTCCTGCAGGTCGCGGCGGACACCGTAGAGCCTCTGGAACTCGAATGATTTCGGGGAGATGTTTTCGGCTCGCGCGAAGTTGATCGTGGCTTCGATCATGTTCGGGTCGTGCGTGGCGATGCCGTGGTACGTGCCGCTCTTGAGCAGGATCTTCATGAGTCGCACGAAGTTCGCGTCGACGTCCGCTTTGTCCTGATACGCGATCTCCGCGGATTCTTTGTACGCGCCTTTGCACAGGCGCACGCGGATGCCTTCCGCGCACAACTCTTCGACATCTTTCTGACTGCGATGCAGGTAGGCCTGAATCACGGCGCCGACGTGCCCTGCATTTCCGGCCTGACGATGAAGATCGCGCACGAACTTCAGAGTCTTCTCCGTGTAGGGCGAGCCTTCCATGTCGATGCGCACGAAGTTGTCGATGCGCGCGGCGTGTTTGACGACGCCATCCGCGATTTCCATCGCGAGCTTCTCATCGACATCGAGGCCCATGTGCGTGAGCTTCAGACTCACATTCGCATTGAGCTTGCGCTCGGCGAGAGCATCGAGCATCTCGTGATAGAGCTGCGCGGAGTGCTTCGCCTCTTCGACGTTCGTGACGTTCTCGCCGAGGTTGTCGACGGAGACGGACATGCCTTTCTGGTTCGTCGCGACGGTCGCGTTCAGCGCCTCCTCGACGGACATGCCGGCGACGAAGCGACCCGACATACGGCGCCCGATGCGCGAACGCTCGGCGATTCCACGGATGGCGCGACTCTCGGAGAGGGCAATGAAGAAAGCTCGGAACATGAAGTGCTCAACTCGCTTTCGCGACGGTGACGGCGCATACGCGCGACGCGCCCGCGCGCAACAATGTCGTTGCGCACGCGCGGAGTGTCTCGCCCGTGGTGCAGATATCGTCGACGACGAGTATCGATTTTCCTTTCACGCGGGATGAGGCTGCGAATGCGCCGCGGACATTGGCCGCGCGGTGACGCCTGGGCAGCGTCGACTGCGTGGCCCGCTCTCCACGGCGGCGGAGAAGCGTCATATCACAATGTACGAGCACGCGCGATGACAGCGCTCGCATGAGCAATTCGGATTGGTTATATCCGCGCTTGCGGAGCTTCGCGGAAGACATCGGCACCGCGACCATCGCGTCGAATGCAAGATCGCCGCGAGCACGCAGCGTCTCCTCCATGAGCGATGCGAGCGAGTCGGCGAGAAAGTCGTGTCGCTCGAATTTCAACGCATGCAGCAGCGCTTCGAGCGCGCCCGTGTACTCGCCCCACGCCTCGCACCATTCGACCGGCAGAGGATCCGTCATGCAGGCAATGCAGCTCGCCGTCTCCCCTTCCTCGAGGACAAGCGGAAGGGCGCAGGAGCGGCATTTCGCACTTCGGTATTTCGGCAGCGACGCCCAGCAATCCGCGCAGCAGGACGCGGTGCGCTCGCTCCACGGAAGCTCGCGGCGGCAGGCGACGCACCACGAGGGCAGAACGATTCGCAGCGCCTCGCGTCCAACTAACGACAACGCGCTGGCGACTCGGCTCTGCACGCGCGCATTGTACTCAGCGAATCAGGGAGTGTGACTTTGAAGAACCCGAAGACCTCACTTATAGTGCCGGCCATGAAACGGACCCTCATTTTCGCCGCGCTGCTGCTCTGCAGTGCGCTCCCTCTGATGGCTCAGGGCACGTCCGAGCTCGGTGTCATCGTCGGCGGCAGCCGCCGCTTCATCGAGGGCGGCCCCGAGCACCTGGCGGGCGATTTCATCGAGAGCAATTTCGGTCTTTCCAATAACGCCATCGATCTCTATTGGTCGATGGAGCTCGAGCCGCAACTGAACTTCAAGATTCGCGGCGGCCGCGTCGAGACGCAGATCGCGACGCCGTACGACGACACGGTCACGGAGAACGGGCAGAGCGTGACGCGTACGTTTCGTCGTGACGTCGAAGGCGAGATGCAGCACATCGAAGGCGTGGTCGAGTACCGGTTCTCCGAGGCATTCGGATCGAGCGGATTGTTCGGCGGCGTTGGCTACTATCGGCAGAGTCCCGATGAAGGCGACTCGCAGAGCGGCTATGGTTTCGTCGGCGGAGTGAATGCGGATTTCCCGATCTCGCGCCGCTACGGTGTGGTGGTGGAAGGCGCGTATCACTGGACCAACGGCGACTTCAACTCCCGCTACATGACCCTCGGCGGCGGGCTCCGCGTTCGCTTCTGATTTTTTCGAGTTGGGAGTGCCTCCCAGGCACTCCCATTGCTCTTCTCTCCTCGGATGTACGACAACTCCAAGGAGGGAAAATGGCAAACCAGAAAAGCGGCACCAGCTCTCGCCACATTCGCGACGTCATGACGACCAACCCTGAGTCCGTCACGTCGAAAGACAGCATTCACGACGTCGCGCGCATCATGAAAAATCAGGACACCGGCGTCGTCCCGGTTGTCGACGGTCGCAAGATCATTGGCCTCATCACCGATCGCGACATCGTGGTGCGCGGCATCGCCGAAGGACGCGATGTCAGCGATCTCCGCGTGAACGAGATCATGACGAAGAGCGTGCGCACCGTGCGCGAAGACGCGGACGTGAATGATGTTCTGCAGACGATGGGCAACGCCGAGATCCGCCGCGTGCCAGTCGTGAATCAGAACGACGAGCTCGTCGGCATCGTCTCGATCGGCGACATCGCCACGACGACGAATCAGTCGGGCCGGATCGGCAAGGCGGTCGAAGACATTTCGGAAGCGCCGCCGAACAATTAGGCCGGTTGTTAGTAATTGGTTGTCGGTTGTTGGGAGACCGTGGGAGGGCGACGGCCTCCCGACAACCGGCACCCAACAACCGACAACCACCCCGCGAGGAATGTCTCAGCCAAGCCCCGCCGTTCCACCTCGCGATGAAACGCGTCCTTCTCGCCACCTCTGCGTTGTTCGTCTGCCTGCCGCTGTTTGCCGCGGTCGATGTCGATCCGAAAGTCGACAAGGCGGTTCGCGAGTCGCTGCCGGTTTGCGCCGACTCGAAGATTTCGTACGACGAGTATCCGGTGAAGCTGCCGACCGGGTTTCGCGCGGCGGTGGTGAAAATCGCGAGCCCGCATCAGACGTGTGAGGGCGAGTTCGTCGCCGTCACCTCGCCTACCGGTGGTTTGTACATCGGTGCGCCGTGGCTGCTCGACAACGAAGAAGGCAAGACCACCGATGAGAAGCTGAAGAGGTTCACCCTTCGCAATTTGCAGGAAATGAGGACGCCGGTGGTCGATCGCACGAACGCGACCGATGACGGGTTGATGCGCGTGACGCTGACGCAGACGACCGAAGCAGGTCCGCTGCCGATGCAGGGCTACGTCGATCCGACAGGCCGCGTCTTTTTCTTCGGACAGTTCCGCCGCATCAAAGACTCGCAGAGCGCGCAGCGCGTGAAGACGCTCGAGTCGTATCTCGCGGGCTCACCGGCGAAAGGTGCATCGCAGCCGGCGGTGACAATCGTCGAGTTCTCCGATTTCCAATGTCCGTCGTGCAAGCGCGCGTCGGGCTACGTCGATCCGATCGTGGCGAAGTATCCGGACTCGGTTCGCTACGTGCGTTACGACCTTCCGCTCACCGGCCATCCGTGGGCGTTCCCGGCCGCGCTCGCGGGCCGCGCGATCTTCCATCAGAAGCCGGAACTGTTCTGGCAGTACAAGCACGACGTGTATGAGGCGCAGAGCGAGCTCAATGCGTTCATGTTCTGGGATTGGGCGCGTCATTGGGCCGAGGATCATGAGCTGGATCTCGCGAAATACGACGCGGATCTCAACAACGCCGAAACGAAGAAGCTCCTGCTCGAAGGCGCGGGCGCGGCGTTCTCGAACGACGTGCGTGCAACGCCGACGTACATGGTGAACGGCGCTATGGTCGATCCGGGCGTCGACGCGAAGGATCTCGCGGCGTACGTGGATAAGTTGCTCGCGAAGTAGGTGGAGCGGCGGGCTCTCAGCCCGC
>JBQCJC010000181.1:0-18908 GCA_051953135.1 Thermoanaerobaculia bacterium
CCCTGACAGTAGTGATCGATCATCCAATGCCCGAGCAGCGTCGAGCCGTCGTTTGCAGTCCACACGAAATCGACGCCTTGATTGTTCGGCGGTCCGAGTTGTGCGGCGAGTGACGGCGAGCCGTCGACCGGTGTGGCCGCGGGTCCCTGATCGTTCGCGCCTGGAATGCGCGCGAAGCCCGCGCCCACGAGTCCCAGCGCATTGATGGCAACGGGAAGCTGGCTGTCGTGACCGAAATCGTCCGGAATCCACGCGTTCATCACCGGTAATCCGAGCTTCGGCGCATACCAACCTTGTGCGACGAGGAAATTGCGCAGAAACGCCTCGCCATGCGGCAGGAGATTGTCGGGCGACGTGATGCCGCCGCCGCAGAGATGAAGGAGCGCTCCGCAGTTCTTCAGCTTCTGCATCTTGTCGGCGCTCGCGTCGCCGTATGCCTGCAGAAATCCGATCTCGGCGACGGAGTAGTAATACGGCGGCGTGCTCTTCGCGTACTTCGAGACCAGCGCCGTCGCGGCATCGAAGATCGTGAAGGCCGGCCGGCGCGTCTGGCCGACGAAATACGGATCGTTCGGGTTGTCGCAGAGATTCGGAAACGTCGCCAGCCAGTCCCAGTCGAGATGGCTGGACTGACTGAACAGAATCACCTGCTTCGCCGCGGCCGGGATCCCGAGCTGCTGACGGATCTCTTGCTCCGTGGGCATGCGTATACCTCCTCGTCTCTGTTGGGGTTCTGAGGAGGAGAGGCGGAAACGTGACGATTCCCTACCTGCGGATGGGATGAAGGGCGGATTTGTGTACACGAGCGAGAAGCGGTGAATGCACGAGTGCTATCATCCGCCTCCCTGTTCTTTTTCAACTGACGTCTGACGTGGTGCACGGGAAGCCGGTGTGATGCCGGCGCGGCCCCCGCCACTGTAATCGGTGACGACTCACGATTCGGCGCGACTGCGCCCCCACTGCTGAAAAACAGCGGGAAGGGATCGTGATGAGGATGACCCGGAAGCCAGGAGACCGGCCAGGTCGGACGAAACGCATGTGAGACCTTCGGAGGGAAGTGTCGTCATGAAGTTCGTCCTCTCTTTCTCCCTTTTCCTTTTTGCTTTTCCACTCGCCGCACAGCAGACGTCTGCGCCGGTGCAGGAGACGATTGTCGTCACCGCCTCTGCGCAACCGGAATCGATCGAAGAAACGCCGGCCACCGTC
The DNA here is from genome assembly GCA_051953135.1 of Thermoanaerobaculia bacterium. Lineage (GTDB taxonomy): Bacteria > Acidobacteriota > Thermoanaerobaculia > Gp7-AA8 > Gp7-AA8 > QHVT01. Next base: position 1,207 of record JBQCJC010000181.1, read on the forward strand.
ACGGTGATCACGCGCGAAGAGATCGAAGCGCGCGGCGCGCGTGATGTCATCGACGTGTTGCGCGAAGTGCCGGGACTCGCGGTCTCTCGCACGGGATCGCCGGGCAAATCGACGTCGCTCTTCATTCGCGGCGGCAGCTCGAAACAGGCGCTCGTGCTTTGGAACGGCGTCGAGATGAACAACCCGTACTTCTCCGGCTACAACTTCGGCCAGCTTTCGACGAGCGGCGTCGAGCGCGTCGAGATCGTGCGCGGTCCGTTCTCGGCGTTGTACGGATCCGAAGCCGTGAGCGGCGTCGTGCAAGTGTTGACGGAGCCGCGAAACAGCGGCGCGACGGTCGACGTGCAACTCGGCGAGCATGGTCTGATCAACGGCTCGCTGTCGGGCGCATACGTCGCCGATCGCTTCATCGCGCACGGTGCGGTCGAGCGTCGCGAAGACGACGGTTTCTTCGCGAACGACGACTCGCAGTCGAACGCGTACTCCGCGGGCGCGACGTTCAAGCCGGTCACCGGTCTCTCCCTCGGTCTGCTCGCTCGCCACAGCTCCTACGATCTCGGCATCCCGTTCAGTCCGAACTCGTCGTTCGATGCTTTTGTCCCGTCGCCGCTGCGTCGCGAAGAAGGTTCGGAGACGCAGATCGTTGCGCCGCTGCGCTACGAATCGAATGGGACTGCATACGAATTGCGATTGTCGGAAGCGCGTCGCGATGAAACGTTCCGCGATCCCGAAGGCTCCGGCGACAGCGATACGTCGTCAACGATGCGCAGCGCGCGTGCATCGGCGCAGTTCAAGACCACGCTCGGCACGATCACCGGCGGCGGCGAGTGGGAACGCGCTGAAGTCGATCACCTCGATTCGTTTTCGTTCATCGATGAGCGCGATCGCACGAACAAATCGCTCTTCGTCGAAGATCGCATGTCGTTTCCGCTGGCGAATGCGTCATCGATCGAAGTAACCGCGGGTCTGCGCTACGACGACTTCGACACGTTTGGCGGTGAGACCACGCCGCGCATCGCGGCCGCGTGGCTGAAGAACGGCCACAAGATTCGCGCGGCTTACGGCGCCGGGTTTCGCGCACCCGCGATCGGCGAGCTGTATTCGCCGTTCTTCGGCAACGCCAATCTCGATGCGGAGCGCAGCACGAACTACGAGATCGGTTACGAGCGCTTCACGACGAACGGCAGTGCATCGGTCACGCTTTTCCATTCCGATTACGACGATCTGATCGCGTTCGGCGCATCGACGTTCGAGAACATCGACGCCGCGAAAGCGACAGGCATCGAGCTTGGTGCATCACATCGCTTCGGCGCGTTCGATGTGATGGCGAGCTACACGTGGCTCGACACGGAAGATGAAGCGACGGGCGAGCGACTGCTCCGTCGTCCGGAACATTCGGGTTCCGTCGCGCTCGGGTATCACCACGGCGCATACGACGCGCAGTTCGTCGTGACGCACAAAGGGCAGCGCGACGACGTCACCGACATCTTTCCGTTCGGTGTCGTGAGCAATGAGGCGAACACCACAGCAGACTTCACGTTTCATTACGCGATGGGTGCGCTCTCGCCGTACGTGAAGATCGAGAATCTGACGGACGAGTCGTACGAGGAAGTGTTCGGATATCGCTCCGCGCCGCGTCGCGCGATGATCGGCGTTCGCTACGAGATCAAATGATGCGCGCGCGATTTTTTCTCACGCTGTTGCTCGTCATCCTCGGCGTCGCATGGCGCATCGCACCGCATCCATGGAACTTTGCGCCGGTCGGTGCGATCGCGTTGTTTGCGGGCGCGACGTTCGATCGTCGTCGCGATGCGTTCTTCGTTCCGCTGCTGACGATGTTCGCGGGCGATACGCTGCTCGAATTCATCAACGGCACGGGCTATCACTCGTTGTTGCCGCTGATCTACGCAACGTACGCGCTCATCGCGGTGATCGGCATGATGCTGCGCGAGCGCCGCGATCGTGTGATGGCGGTTGCGGGCGGCGCCACGCTCTCCGCACTCCTCTTCTTCGCAATCTCGAACCTCGGCGTGTATCTCGGTGGTTCGTACGGACTCACGTTCGAAGGGTTGATCGCGTGTTACGTCGCCGCGATTCCGTTCTTCCCGCAGACGCTCGCGTCCGATCTGCTCTTCTCCGCCATCTTTTTCGGCGCGTTCGTTTTCGCGGAGCGCCGCTTCGAGTTGCTGCGTGAAAACACTGTTGTCGTGGAGTAGCGGAAAAGATTCCGCGTGGACGTTGCATCGGTTGCAATCCGACGATCGCTATGAGGTCGTCGGATTGCTGACCACTGTGAATCGCGATGCCGATCGCGTGGCGATGCATGCGGTGCGTTCGGAGTTGTTGCGCAAACAAGCGGACGCCGCGGGATTGCCGTTGTGGGTCGTGCCGATTCCGAGTCCGTGCTCGAACGAAGAGTACGAGCGCGCGATGAATGATGTGATGCGTCGCGCGGACGCGGAAGGCATCGAGCGCATCGCGTTCGGCGATCTTTTTCTCGAAGACATTCGCGCGTATCGCGAAGAGAAACTCGCATCAACGCGAATCAAGCCGGTGTTTCCGTTGTGGGGCAGCGACACGCGCGAACTTGCGCGCGAGATGATCGACGGCGGTTTGCGTGCGCGTCTCACGTGCGTCGATCCGCGCGTGCTCGATGCGAAGTTTGCCGGACGTGAGTTCGATGCGACGTTGCTCGACGAGTTGCCGTCGCATGTCGATCCGTGCGGCGAGCGTGGCGAGTTTCACTCGTTCGCGTACGACGGCCCGATGTTTCGCGAACGCATCGCGATCGAGTCAGGCGTGGTGCTCGAGCGCGATGGCTTTGTCTTCGCCGATCTCTTTTGATGCATTGAGATCGAGCAGCGCGGCGATGTAGAGCAGCACCAGACCCGCGTTGCAAATGAAGATGAAGCGTGTGAGACCGAGCGCATCGTTCCCGCCCCACACATCCATCGAAAAGACGAACACCGCGAGCGCCGCGACGAGGAATCGCCGGCGCACGTTGCTTTCCGGTTCACTCGCATCGGGATTGCGCAGCAGCAGCGCGATCGCCGGAAGCGCCATCAGGAAGTAGTGCACCCAAAGCAATGGACTGCCGAGGAGAAAGACGAGGCAGCCCATCGGGATGGCGGCGATGACGAGATTCGGATTCGTGCGCGCGCGCCATGCAGCGAACGTCGTGAGCGCGAAGAACGCGATGAGCAGCAGCGGCGCGGGATCGAAGCCGATGCGATCGAAGATCATGCGCGATACCGCAAGATTGCCGAGCGTCGAAGCCATCACGCTCGGCGGCAGTGCCTTGAATTCGCGCAGCCAGTCGGTCCAGATCGACCATGAGCCGAAGTAAATCGAGCTCGCGAGAAATCCGATGATCGCGGCGACAGCGCCGCTCATCGCAACGGTGATGAACTCGCGCACGCGGCGTTGCACGAGCAGAAACACCGCGAGCATCGGCAACACCGGCAGGATGTTCGGCTTCATCAATGTCGCGAGTGCGAGCAATGCCGCGGCGATCGCGTACTGACGCTTCGCGACGAGTGCGGTGCTCGCGGCGACGCACAGCAGCAGGAACTTGTTCACGTTCACGACGAGCGTGTCGATGTCGATCGGGCGAAACGCGATGCAGAGAATCGCGAACAGCGCGAGCGTGAGCAGCGGATCGATGCGATGCGTGCGCGTCCAGAGCACGAGCGCGGTGATGAGCGCGAGGAACATCGCGATCTGAAACGCATGCAGATCGCGCGTGTACGTGCCGCGCATGACCGATGCGACCGTATAGAGCATCGGCGTGCTCAGCGTGTCGAGGTACGTGCGCTCGCGCGCGGCGAGGAAGTAAACCTGCTCGCGCGATTCGCGTGCGCGCTGCAGATAGACGAGCCCCATCTGCTTGCGCACCGCGGGCGAATAGAAGTCATCGACCTCGCGAGCCATGCGCGCGCCGACCCAGAATTGATAGAAGTCGAGACCGACGACGGTGCGGCTCTGCTGCCATTGAAAGCGCAGTCCCTGCAACGAAAGGATCAGCAGCAGTGCAATGGCGGCGAGTCGCGGATACTTCTGCGTCACGCGGGGAACGCTAACACGGGAGCGTCGTGAAGAGAGGTCCCTCGACTACGCGCTTCGCTCGGGATGACAGGGCGTTCGCACCCACGTGTCATCCCGACCGAGCGAAGCGAGTGGAGGGATCTGCCTCACGCAATCGCGCGAATCGTTTCCATCGCGCGCGCGACCTGCTTCTCGCGCTTCTCGATCTTCTTCACGCGACCCACGACATCCTCGATCATCGCCCACGTCACGTTCGATGGCTGATAGCGATCGGGTGAGGACTCGGCGACGTGGCGGCCTAACGCGCCGAGGGCTGTGTGATACGGGAGCGGTTGCGCGGTGCCGGTGCGCGAGAGCTCGTCGATGTAACGCGCCGTGAGCAAACCCACCGCGGACGATTCGACGTAGCCTTCGACGCCGGTGATCTGTCCGGCGAAGAAAACGCGCTCGTCGCGCTTCGTCTGAAACGTCGGCGCGAGATGCTTCGGTCCGTTGATGAACGTGTTGCGATGCATCGAGCCGAAGCGTGCGAACGTCGCGTTCTCGAGTCCCGGAAGCATCGCGATCACGCGCTTCTGTTCGTGCACTTTCATCTTCGTCTGGAAGCCGACGAGATTGAAGTATTCGTCCGAGAGATCTTCCTTGCGCAGTTGCACGACCGCGTGCGGACGCTCGTTCGTCTCCGGATGCTCGAGTCCCACCGGCTTCATCGGACCAAAGCGCAGCGTGTCGATGCCGCGGCTCGCAATCTCTTCGACCGGCAGGCAGCCTTCGAAATGCACGGCGTTTTCGAAATCGTGCGGTGCGAAGAGCTCCGCGGAAAGCAGCGCCGCGACGAATGCTTCGTACTGCTCCTGATTCATCGCCGCGTTCAGGTAATCGGTCGCGGAGCCTTTGCCGTAGCGCGATTTCCAGTAAAGCTTCGAGAAATCGAGGGAATCCGCGGCGATGATCGGCGCGATCGCGTCGTAGAAGTACAGACCATCGCGTCCGAGAAACTCGTTGATTGCATCGAACAGCGGATCGCTCGTGAGCGGTCCGGTTGCGACGACGAGAAAATCGGCATCACCGCGATCGAGCGACTTCACTTCCTCGCGCACGATCGTGATGTTCGGTTCGCTCGTGAGTGCACTCGTGACTTCGGCGGAGAAGCGATCGCGATCAACCGCGAATGCATCGCCCGCGGGAACGCGCGCGACTTCGCCCGCGCGAATCACGAGCGAGTTCATGAGCCGCATCTCCTGCTTCAACAGGCCGACCGCGTTCGTCGGCGCGGATGAGCGGAACGAGTTCGAGCAGACGAGCTCCGCGAGATTCGACGTCGCGTGCGCGGGCGTCATGCGCACGGGACGCATCTCGATCAGCTCGACCTGATGTCCGCGCTGCGCGAGCGCGAACGCGCATTCACTGCCGGCCAGACCGGCGCCGATGATCCGGATTTTCACGCGTTAGTTTTCGGGCTCGTTCATCGAGAACGGCACGGCGGAGTCGCCGCGGATCTCGCCAAATTTTTGTTCGAAGAGGGTGATGTTCTGCGCCAGCGCCTCGAGAAACTGCTTGGCGTGGAGCGGCGTGAGGATGACGCGGCTGTAGATCTTCACGTCGTTGCGGCCGGGGACGACGCGCCCGAGGTCGATGATGAACTCGGCCTGCGAGTGGATGATGTTCGCGAAGTTGACGTATTCACCCTGGGCGACGTTCTCGTCCATGGTGATGCGGATGGTGGGCTGCGGCGGCTGCGGTGTGTCCCTTTCGTGAGGCGTGAACGGGGTGGGTGGAGGGGCAATTCCTTGGCGGAAGCTCAGTGGAGCGGCGGGCTCTCAGCCCGCCGGTAGTGAATCATTCGGCGAGCTAAGAGCTCGCCGCTCCACTTGCGTGTGTTGCCGCAATCACGCGCAGCGGTGCTTTCGAAATCGCCGCGAGCACGGTCTTTGTCGCGTTCGTATGCATCTCCGCCGATTGCACGAGCACGGCCTCGGCGATGTCGCTCCACGCGCGTCCGCTCAGGTTGAGCATCGAGAGCGCGACTTCGAGCGGTGACATGCTCGGATTGAACGCCGCGTTTTCCGCGTACGCGCCGCTGACGATCGCACCGTCATTCGTGCGCAGCGCGACGCCGGCGAACGCTTTCGAATATGGCGCGTAACTGCGATTCGCGGCATTCAGCGCGGCTTCGGCGAGGTCGTCTTCATCGAGGATCGCGAGGTGATGGTTCTCGCGTTGGAGCAGACCACCGTCGATGCCGAGGTCGCGCGGGCCGAACGCGTTGGGCAGCAGCGCGGTGAGCGGCATCGTAGTGTTCGGCATCGCGATCGTGAGTTGGGATGCCGTGGTGAGCTCGTTGAGAAACTGGCGGCAGTAGCCGCACGGCGGCGCGTTGACCGCGAGCAGGTCGATGCCTTCTTCGCGGTGCATCCATGCGTTGGTGATGCTCGATTGCTCGGCGTGAACCGTGAAGCTGAGCGCTTCGTGCGCGAACTCGACGTTTGCGCCGAGGTAGAGATTGCCGGTGGTGGTGCCGCGGGCGACGACGCCGACGCGGAAGTTCGACACCGGCGGACGCGCGAACGTTGCGGCTTCGCCGAGGAGAGAAGTCATGAGCGCGGCGAGATCGAGATTCTGCTCGCGCGCGAGTTGCTGCGCGTCCGCTGCGGGGATGACGGCGCGAGGTGTGGTCATGGGAAGAGCGATGCTAACGCGAATTCGCTATCGTTTTGCACGGATGACGAACGACAACGCGATCGTGATTCTCGCCGCGGGCGCGTCGCGAAGACTCGGCAGTCCGAAGCAACTCGTCGAGATCGACGGTCAGACGCTCATTCGTCGCGCGGTGGAGACTGCGCTCGCCGCGGACAGTGGATCGGTGCATGTCGTCATTGGCGCGGAAGAGGCTCGCGTGCGCGCCGAGCTCGAAGGATTGCCGGTCGCGATCCTCGTCAACGAGCAGTGGGAGGAAGGAATCGCATCATCGATTCGTGTTGCGGTTGCCGCGTTGCGCGATCGTGCGACCACCATCACGCTCATGCTCTGCGATCAACCCGGCGTCACCGCGGATGTCGTTCGCCGATTGTTCGAAAACTTTCGAACAATGCACGCAACCGTCATTGCCTCGCGATATCCGGAAGGACCAGGTGTTCCCGCGCTCTTTCACCGCGATCATTTCGACGCGTTGCAATCGCTTCGTGGCGACATCGGTGCGCGGCAATTCATTCGCGAGCTCGGTCGCGACGTCGTGATGATTCCGTTCGATTCGCCGGACGACATCGACACGCCGGCGGACATCGCGCGGCTGCGCTGATTCGCGCTCTGTGGCAACATGCGCGGCTCGCGAATTCGCGAGCACAACGCCATGACCAGCACGAACAAGCCGCGCCTTCTCACCGGAGACACCCCGACCGGCCGTCTGCACCTCGGCCATTACGTCGGCAGTCTCGAAAACCGCATCGCCCTCCAGGACGACTACGACTGCTACTTCCTCATCGCCAATAAGCACGCATTCACCACGCGCGCGGAGCGGCCCGAGGAAATTCGCCAGAGCGTGCTCGATGTCGCGACGGACTGGCTTGCGGTGGGAATGGATCCGAATCGCAGTTCGATGTTCATTCAGAGCGAAGTGCCGGTCATCGACGAGTTGACGTTCTTCTTCTCGATGCTGCTTCCGTTCAATCGCGTCATGCGCAATCCGACGCTGAAGGAAGAGATCCGCGACAAAGGACTCGGCGATACGTATTCGTTCGGCTTTCCGCTGTATGCCGTCGGACAGTGCGCGGACATCCTCGCGTTTCGCCCGGACGTTGTTCCCGTCGGTAAAGATCAGTTGCCGCATCTCGAGATGACGCGCGAAGTCGCGCGCCGCTTCGACCAGATTTATTGCGGCGTCGATCCCGATACCGAAGACAAAGACTATGTCGCGAAGGGCGGACTGTTTCCGGTGATCGAAGCGAAGCTCGGCCGCGTGCACAAGCTCGTCGGCATCGGCGCGCCGGGACCGGACGGACAGTTGCTGAAGATGAGCAAGTCGCTCAACAACTCGATCTTTCTTTCCGACGACGCCGACACCGTGCGCACGAAGATCATGGGCATGTACACCGATCCGAAGCGACTGCGCGCGACGGATCCCGGCACCGTCGAGAACAATCCGCTGTGGATCTTCCACGAGACGTTCAATCCGGATCGCGAGTGGGTGCTCGAGCACGAAGAGCTGTATCGCAAAGGCGGCGTCGGTGACATCGTCATCAAGAAGCGTCTCGTCGAAGTGATCAACACGTTCCTCGAGCCGATTCGCACGCGTCGCGCGGAGTTCGAAGCGCGGCCGTCGGATGTTCTCGACGCGTTGCGTGCCGGCACGAAGCGCGCGAATGCGATTGCGGAAGAAACGGTCGCGCTCGCGAAGAAAGCCATGCGTCAGGACTTCTTCGCGCGCACGCTGGAACTGTCGTAGCCTTCGTGCAATGACTCCGTCCCTCCCGCGCCGATTGCGGGCAAGCGTGTTGATCGCGCTTTGTTGCTTTCTCATCTACAACGCCAATCGACGCGCGATCACCGCGGGCGATACGTATCCGGCGCGCTATCTGCCGTTCGCGATCGCGCAGCACCACACGATCTTTCTCGATCCCGTCGCGAACGTCACGGCGCAGGGAAGAGGAAGCAGCGCGGCGTTCTGGATGCTGTCGCTGCCGGACGGTCATCTCATCTCGTTGTATCCCGTCGTCGTGCCGGTGGTCGTCGCGCCGTTGTATCTGCCCGCGATCGGCTATCTGCACTGGACCGGCTGGACGGATGCGGGATTCGATTCCGTCGCGCGCGTGATGGAGAAACTCGTCGCGTCGCTCATCGCAGCCATTTCCGCGGCGCTGCTCTACGTGTTGCTGCGACGCAGAACATCGAGCGGAATCGCATTGCTGCTCACCGCTGCGTATGCGTTCGGTACGACCACGTGGGTGATCAGCAGTCAGGCGTTGTGGCAGCACGGACTCGCGCAGCTTCTGGTGATCGGCGTGTTGCTGCTCGTCACCGGACCATGCACGACAACGCGCGTCATCGGTGTTGGGTTTCTGTGTGCGCTGATCGCCGCGAATCGTCCGCCCGACGCCGTACTCGCGATCGCGCTCGGCGTGTACGCGTTGTGCTGGGCCGGACGTCGAGGATGGATGTGGCTCGCCGCGGGAGCGGCAGTGCCGGTGATTCTGCTGCTCGCCTATAACCTCCACATCGCCGGCAACTTCCTCGGCGGTTATGGCCGAGTTGGAAGTGCGAGGTACTTTCGCCACGATGTTCTCGCCGGCATCGGCGGATTGCTGATCAGTCCCGCGCGCGGACTATTCGTGTTCTCGCCATTCCTGCTGTTTCTTCTGCTCGCGTGGCGGTACATGCCGCGTGATCGTGACGAGCGTCGCCTGACACTCGCGATGACGTTCGCGATCGTCATTCAGCTCGTGATCTATGCGAAAGGCGACTGGCGCGGCGGATTGTCGTGGGGTCCGCGCTACATGACCGACGTCCTGCCGATGCTGATGTGGATGCTGGTTCCGATCGTCACCGCGCTGCGTGGGTTCGGACGCGCGGTGTTCGTCCTCGCGGTGGTCGTGTCGATGGCGATCGAAGCGATCGGTGCGTTCTGCTACGTGCCGGCGAACGATTCTCCGATCTTCGCCGCGGATGCCGGGCCGCGAAGTCAGCGCACGCGTGGTGCGTGGCAGTGGCGGAACGCGCCGTTCGTCACGTCACTGAATCGCGGTCGCGCACCAGTGGATCTGGCGTTCCGCATGCGTGGCGCAATCGATCCGATCGAGACCAGCAACGGCAAAACGTACGCAACGGGTTGGGCAGTGGCCGGGAACGACACGACGCCGTGGAAGGTCGAGGTGATCGTCGACGGCAAATCCTCTGTCGAGACGTACGACTTCGTCGATCGTCGCTGGCGTGTTGCGATCGATTCATCGCGTCTCGCTCCGGGCGAGCATCATCTAACTGCATTCGCATGGGTGTTTGAACGAGGCGACGGTCGTTACCTCGGCGAGCGCACTCTGAACGTGCGAACGGTGAAGCGCAGTCTCGAGGAATCGTCGCGTCTCGCCGCGTTGCGCATTCGCGAAGATCAGCAGCGCGATGGATATTGGCTGACACAGTTCACGAGCGGGACGCGGTTTCAGGATTCGCGACCCGAGATGAACACGTTTCTCACGTCGCTGGTCATCGATGCGCTCACTCCTGTCGCGGCGCGAAACGATCTTGAAGAATCGGTGCAGCGCGCACGCGCGCATCTCACGAAGCAGATCGAGCCTGGTGGTCTCGTGCGCTATCACGGACTACCGAATGGCCCCGGCATCGGCACGCTCGGATGCGCGATCACACCGGACACGGATGACACGTCACTGGTGTGGCGCATCGCGCCCGCGCACGATCGCGGTCAACTCGATGCCGCGCTTGCGACGATCGATCAGTATCGAACGAGCGAAGGTCTGTATCGCACGTGGCTTGCTCCACGCGCGGCGTATCAATGTCTCGATCCCGGCAGCGATCCGAATCCGACGGACATCGGGATTCAGATGAATCTTCTGCTGCTGTTGTCCGACGTGCGACCCGCGGCCGCGCGCTCGCTGTGTGACGCGATCCGGCCACTCGTCGATGAAGATCGAGTGTGGGTTTACTATCGCAAGGCGCCGCTGATGCCGTTGCTGCGCGTGCCGGATCTTCGTCGCGTCGGTTGTGAACTGCAGTTGCCCGAGTCGCGGATGCGCTCGGATGTTGCAGGACAAGCGGTTTGGATCAACGCGTTGCGATTGCTGGATTCAACACCGGATCGTGCGCGCATCGGAGACTTGCTGCACAAACTCGCTGCAGACGATTTCGCCTACATTCGAACGAACCCGCCGCTCTTCTACCATAACGATCTCACCGCGACGGTTTCGCGGTATTACTGGTCCGAAGATTTCGGTTACGCGCTTTGGCTTCGGTTGTACGACAGGTACGAGAATCCCAACGCCGCCCATGCACTCGACTAAGGTCTCCGCGCTTCGCTACTTTTCCTGCCTTCGTCCGCAGGACATCTTCGTGCTGCAAGGTCCGCCACTCCTCGGCGCCGCGTTCGCGCTCAATCATCCCAACGTGCAGGATTTCGCACTGCTCGCGACGCTGCTGTTCGCGAACGTGCTGCTGGTGACGCACATCTTTCTGCTGAATGACTGGTCGGGGCTCGTGCCGGATCTCGCCGATCCGAACAAAGCCGCGCATGTGTTCACGGCACGAGGTGTGGGTCGCAATGAGATGGCTGCACTAACGGGCGGCATTCTCGTGCTCAGTCTCGTGCTCTTCGCGCGCCTCGGCACGATCACGCTCGGCATTGCGATCGCCATCGCGATCCTCAGTGCGCTTTACTCGCTTCCGCAATTCGATTGGAAAGCGCGCCCGATTCTCAACTCCGCCACGCACATCGCCGGCGGCATCCTGCACTTCCTCCTCGGCTACTCGATCGGTAACGCGATCGATGGTCGCGGCATCGCCACGGCGACTTTCTTCGCGCTGATCTTTGCTGCCGGCCATCTCATGCAGGAGGTGCGCGATTACGACGGCGATGCGCTCAGCGACATCCGCACGAACGCCGTGACGTTCGGACGTCATCGCACCTTCGCCGCAAGCTTGTCGCTCTTCACACTCGCACACGCGGTGCTGCTCATGCTCGCGCTGCAAACGCTCGTGCCGCGCTCTCTCGCGCTGCTCGTCGCGCTCCTCCCGCTGCACCTCTACTGGTCATTTGAAACGCTGCGCGACGGACTCACGTACGCAAACGTCTGCCGATTGCAAACGCGCTATCGCTTCTTGTACGCGGTGGTGGGCGTGCTGATGGTGGCGGCGTTGTACGCGACGCGAAGCGCGTAGCTCGGCGAACGCCACTGTTCTGTCCGCGTCCGTGTCTCTTCCACGAAAGGAGGAACGGATGGCAGGATCATTCGTCATCGAGAAAGGCACCAGCGGCAAGTATCGCTTCAACCTGCGCAGCGGCAACCACGAGAACATCCTCACGAGCGAGACCTATGAGACCAAGGCCGCCGCGGAAGGCGGCATCGAATCCGTGCGCCGCAACGCGAAGGACGATGATCGTTACAAACGCCTGACCGCGAAAAACGGGAGCCCGTACTTCACGCTCACCGCCACGAACGGACAGTCGATCGGGACGAGCGAGATGTACTCCACGACGGCCGCGAGGGAGAACGGAATCGAAGCGGTGAAAGCGAACGCGCCCAACGCGACGGTGAACGACCGCACGTAGAAGTTGTGGGGTTCTTGTCGGTCGGGAAATTAACTCCACCACCTGAACCCCATCTTCGCGTTTGTCCTGTTCGCGCTGCGGCGTGGTCACGCCGCGGGCTGACACTCGGCGAGCGTCGTCGCGACGCCTTCGATTTGTACGCGAAGCCACATGTGCGCTGGATCGAATCGCGCCCGCTCGAGGTACAGCATGTTGACGGTGAGCGGCGGTACGTCGAGCGGGAGCGGGAACATGCGAACCGCGCCGCGCTTCTCCCACGCCTGAGCCATCCGCTGCGGAACCGTGCCGACGAGATCACTCGCCGTGACGATGTCGACGACGGACAGGAGATGCGGAATCGCGATCCCAATGCGGCGCTTCAACGCGCGCTCGCGCAACAGCACGTCGATCAAGCCGACGCGCTCATCCTTCGGGTAGAGGATCCGCACGTGCGAGAGCGCGAGAAACGTATCGAGGTCGAGTCCTCGGCGCACGCGGGGATGTCCACGGCGCACAACGCACACGAGGGGCTCGTGATAAAGCGGCGTTGACACGATGCCGGCTGACGGACTGACCGTCGTCGCAAACGCAACGGCGACGTCGATCTTCTCCGACTGCAGGTCGCTGACCGGAGCCGTGAAGAGGGCGTCGACGCGTAAAGTGCGCAGCGTGACTCGCGGAGCGGCCGATGCGATCCGTCCGGCCAGCGGTGCGATGAGGATCGACTCACCGTAGTCGGTTGTGCCGAGGCGGAATTCATGGGCGGCTTGTGTGGCGTCGAAGATGCGCGGCCGCTCCACCGCCGTGCGCAGCCGCGCCAATGCCTCGCCGATCGGTCCGACGAGTTCTCGCGCGCGCGACGTCGCCTGCATCCTCCCACCGATGCGTTGCAACAACGGATCGCCGAACATCTCCCGCAGCCGCGCGAGTGCGCTGCTCATCGCCGGCTGCGTCAGGCCGACGCGAGCCGCAGCGCGCGTGACGTTCTGCTCCGCGATCAACGCATCCAGCGCGAGCAGGAGATTCAGATCGATCGATTCGAGTTTCACCCGCGCTTCTTATACACAGTGACGCGCGCGCTCCTTCGTCACGCCATTGGAAATTCGCATGTCGCGCCATACGACATATCGATTTCCGCCCTCGCTGCGAGACGTCTATCTTGAGTTCGTCAGCGTGCGAACGTCGACGGCGCTCGACCCCAGGAGGATTTGTGAAACGACTCTCGCTTTCCGCGAGGTCGCGCCGCTCGGACGCAGGCACTTCCCTGCTGCTGATGATCGTCGCCGCGATTTCGCTTCTGCTGTTCGCCACGCCCACGCACGCGCAATGCAATCCGTCGTACGACCCGGAATGCCCAAACGGGGACGACGGCATCGGTCCGCTCATTTGGATCTCACCCGACAACGTCACGTACACGGTGTCTCCGGGTGAAACCAAATCGGTGGTGGTCTCGGTCGCGTTGAACGACAACAGTTCGATTGACCGAAGCTCGCTCCGCCTCACGTTGACGAACGGAACGACGACGGAAACCGTGTCCACGTTCACCTGGGAGCCCAGCTCGTTCGAAGGGAACGAGGCTGCCAAAACAACTGTCTCGATGAAGATCGGACAGACGGTTCTCACTGCGGTCGCGAAGGACATTCAGGGGAACGCCGGCACCGGCACCGCGACGGTCCGCGTCGATGTTCTCTCGAGTCCGCCCGATCCGCACTATCCCCTCGTTCAAGCGGAGATTCATCACAACGACTACCGGGATCTCGGACGCGCGCAACTGAACCTCGGCTATGCGCCGGCGACGTACACGAGCATGGGCCAGGCGAAGACCACCGGCGTCCTCTATAGCAGCGGCATGGCCAGCCCAGTCGGATACATCCAGGTCGATGCGGGTCCCGATCCGCGCAGCGGCAGTCGCGTCGTAGCCATGTCGCTGCGTGTCTTCGAAGACGGAACGAATCGACAGATCGGCCGCGACAACTACTGGAAGAAAGGGACAAACTTCCAACGCATGGGCGTGTCCTGGTCGATGCGCACCAAACCGACGGGCGCGCATCATTTTCGCGTCGAGGTGCGGTCACACTTCGACGACGGCACCGAGACCTTGCGCACCCAGCGTATGCGTGTGCTGGTCGTGAATGAAGTGAACAGCCGTTACGGCGCGGGATGGACCATCGCGGGGATTCAGCAGCTCTACTCCAAAACACCTGCGACTGAGGAAGGCGTCATCGTGCGCGAAGACACGATCGCGCGCTGGTTCGCGCGGACGGGATGCACTTCGACGACGTGCAGCTACCAAACGCCGGACGGAGACTTTTCGCAGCTCGTCTATCAGCGCGCCACGGGCACGTGGCTTCGCACGTATTCGAATGGCGCGACGATCGCGTTCGATGCACGCGGATTCGCCACGCGTGTCGCCGACAAATTCGGCCGCGCGACGACGTACGTTTGGCAGAACACGAGCGATCCGCAGCCGGTTCCTGTTCTCCGCACGATCACGGATCCTGCCGGCAAAGTGACGTCGCTCAATTACTCGCCGAGTGGCTATCTGCTCGAGATGATCGATCCTGCGGGACGCAGAGCAGCGTTTCAACACTCAGGAACGGACCTCGTCCAGATTTCCGCGACTTCGAACTTCAACGTCACTTACAACAGCGCTCACATGGCCGACAGCTACACGAACGAGAGCGGCACATGGAACGTGAACTATTACCGCAACGCGATGTCCTCGGTGTACGCGCCCGCGGTCACGGTCAACGGCAGATCGGTGCGCCCGCACATGCAGTACCAGCGTGCCGAATGGAAGGCGACCCTGTTGGCGACGCAGGGGCTCGATCTCGCCAATCCAGCCGACGCGGTCCTCTCGTCGGAGGCGATCGACGAAGACATCGACACGAACAATCACAAGACGCGAATTCTTCGGAATCGGTACGGACAGCCGCTCAGCATTCTCGACGCCGCAGGACGCCTCACCGAGGCGCGATGGACGAAAGATGGGTTGCCGCTGTCGGTGGAGGAGCCCGGTGCCAACGTAACGATGTACGACTGGGACGCCCAGGGTCGGCTCCACACCAAGTTCGTGGGTAGTGCGCTCGTGTACGAAGCAACGTACGAAGGCAACGTGCTGAAGCGTGAGACCGCGGGCGGGTCAACACGCTGGTTCCGCTATGGTCCCAACGGTGAGGTGATCCGCACGTGGTACGGCGCGGAAACCGACGCCGAGATCAACGGGACGACATACGAGTACGACGGGCTCTATCGTCTGGTCGGCCGGCGTGGTCCGAAAGGCGAGCGCACGGAATGGGGCTACACCACGAATGCGTGGGGCAACGTCGATCTGGTTCGCGACGTGCGCGACGATGGCACCACGAGCACGACGCGGTACACGTATGACACCGCCGGTCTTCTCAATACGACGACCAACGCGCTGGGCGCGGTCACGACCACGAATCACGACTTTCGAAATCGCCTCATCTCTGTGATCGAAGGCTCGCCGCAGAAAACGACGCGACTGGAGTACTCCGGCGAGCACCTAACAAAAGTGACGGATCCCGCCAGCAAGATCTACCGCTTTACCTACAATGCGCTCGGCTGGCGTGAGAGCGCGATCTTCCCCGACGGCCGCACGCGGACATATGCGTACGATGCCGACGGTTTGCTCACCGCGATGACCGACAGGCGCGGTCTCACGGTGCGCATGACGCATGACGCGCTGCATCGCGTCGCGACACGCACGGCCGACGGCGCAACCGCAACCTACAACTACCCTGACGCATTTACCGCGATTTCGACGAATGCCGAGGGAGTGGTCACGACGAAGTTGCTTCGCGGAGTCGGTGAGATCGATTTCGTATCATCTTCATTCCCCGGCCTGCCGGGGCGCCTGTACGAACTGAAGAACGCGTTCGACCACATCGCCTGGCGTCATCTGGGCGTCGACATCAACAGCTACCTCAATGGCGCCGTTCTCTCGTCGAGCTCGATCCGTGAGAATGCCGCGCCGGCGCTCGGCGAAGGAAGATCGTTGTCGATCGCCGATCCTACCGGCAGAACGACGACGTTCGATTTCAACGCCGCCGGCGAACACGTTCGCACCGCATTTCCGAATGGGATCGCGCAGTCGAATGTCTACGGCAGCGACGGCGACCTGCGTCATATGACCTTCAGTTCCAGCGCTGTCAACGGACTGCTCGGCACCAGCTACACGTATGACCTTCTCGGGCGGCTCGCATCGCGTTCGAACCTGGCCGGCAATGCGCAGTGGAACTACGCATACGACTCGTTCAACCGGGTGCAGTCGTACGAAGCGCTGACGAGTGCACCGACGCTGGGTTGCAATCCGTCTGTCGAAGAGTGCCCGCCGTTGTGGAACGTGTTGCGTTCAGAGAACTTCACGTACGACGGGTCGGGCAATCGCACCGATCGCGGAGCGTCGGTCGAACCGAACAGCAATCGCTACGTGCGTTTC
Organism: Thermoanaerobaculia bacterium; assembly: GCA_051953135.1. Lineage (GTDB taxonomy): Bacteria > Acidobacteriota > Thermoanaerobaculia > Gp7-AA8 > Gp7-AA8 > QHVT01. Next base: position 17,961 of record JBQCJC010000181.1, read on the forward strand.
GGTGACTTCACGCTGCAGTACGACCTCGAGGGGAACCTCACGCGTAAGACGAAGCCGGGATTCGATCAACAGCTCACCTGGAACAGCCTCGGCCAGCTCGCGAGCGTGACTACGAACGGCGCGACGGTGACGTACGGCTACGACGCGCTGAACCGCCGCGTGCGGCGCACCGCAAACGGGCAGGCGCGGTACTTCATGTACGACGACGATGATCTGATGCTCGAGATCGATCCCACCGGCGAGATCGTCCGAACCTACACGCACCTGCCAGGCGTCGATCGGCCATTGAGCCTTCGTGCGCGCGACGCAGGAATGGAGTTCGTCTACTACTACGTGCTCGAGCGCAACGGCAGTGTTCGCGCGGTCTTGAACTCAACCGGCGGCGTCGCCGCGGAGTATCACTACACTCCATTCGGCGAGATCGAAAACTCGACAAACGCTTTGCAGCCGCTCCGCTTCATGGGTCGCGAGCTCGATGCCGACACGTCTCTCTACTACGTCCGCAACCGCTGGTACGACCCCGTTCTCGGCCGATTCGTATCCGAGGATCCGATTGGTCTGCGCGGCGGGATCAATCCATACGCATACGTCGGCAATTATCCGGTGAATCTGCGCGATCCCCAGGGGCTCAGCCCGACGTGCAGCACATTCATCAGCGTCACCGGCGACGAGTGGGAAGCCATCGGCGCACAGTCGCGCGAGGCTCTCGAGTCCCTCGGCATCTGTCTGTCCGTCACGCTCGATACGCTAGTCGTCAACGGAGGGATGCCGAACGGCGTCGAGCCTATACCTCCGGCGCCTCCGGATAATGCGTGGCTCTGCCCTTCGTGCGCGGGGAAGATCCCAACGTCGCATCAAGGGCCGACGATCGGGCCGGGAATGCCGATGACCTGGGTGAAGCAACGGATCGCGAACGCGGCGGCGGAATGCAGACAGTGGCGGCGGTGG
>JBQCJC010000182.1:0-3246 GCA_051953135.1 Thermoanaerobaculia bacterium
CGGCGGCGTCATCGGCCACGAAATCACACACGGCTTCGACGATCAGGGACGCAAGTCCGACGGCGATGGCGTGCTGCGCGACTGGTGGGCCACCGACGATGCGACGAAGTTTGAAGCGCAGGCGTCGAAGCTCGGCGGTCAGTACGAAAGCTTCAAGCTCGTGCAGGCGCCGGACGTTCACATCATCGGCAAGCAGACGCTGGGCGAGAACATCGGCGATCTGGGCGGCATCCTGATGGCGCTCGATGCGTATCACGTGTCGCTCGGCGGCAAGCCGGCGCCGGTGATCGACGGCTTCACCGGCGATCAGCGCGTGTTCCTCGGCTGGGGTCAGGTGTGGCGCACGCTCGTTCGCGATGAGGCACTCAAGCAGCTCATCATGACCGACTCGCACTCACCCGGCATGGTCCGCGCGTTCGCGCCGCTCCGCAATGTCGACGCGTGGTACGAAGCGTTCGACGTGAAGGAAGGCGACGCGAATTACGTCAAGCCGGAAGATCGCGTTCGCATCTGGTAAGCAATTTTTCTTAGGTTTTTAGAAAGGAGCGCCGAATTTCGGCGCTCCTTTTTCTTTTGTTTGCGTCCTCTTGCGCGAGTCCTCAATGGATGCGATCCTGCCGCGCTCGCATTCGAGCATTGGAGGACACAATGAAAAAGAATCATGAGGAACACTGCTTTTGAACGGAGCAGCAAACGCCGGAAGGGATATCCATCCGAAACACGCGTAAAACGCGGGCATCGGTTCGTCCACGGCGATAAAGAGCTGCTCGAGAAACTCGGTCGCAATGACCTCTGTCCCTGCGGATCCGGGAGGCGTTTTCAAGAAGTGCTGTATGAAATCCGGCCGCTTTGACGGCTCCCCGCGAGACCATTACTTTTAGATGATTCATGCGCCGGCCCCGAAGGCCGGCGCTTTTCGTTTATTCGATCCTGCCGAACGTTCCGTTTTGATAATCGATCATCGCCTGGCGGATTTCGCCCGGGTAATTCATCACGAACGGGCCGTAGCGCGCGACCGGCTCATTGAGCGGGACGCCGCCAATCAGCAGCAACTCCGCACCGCTCTTCGACGCAATCGAAATCGAATCACCGTCCTGCCCGAAAATCACGGTGTCGTTTTCGCCCACGGTGCGATTGCCGATCTGCGCTTCCCCACTGATGACGAACGCGAACGCATTGTGCGTCGACGGCATGGATTGCGTGAATTGCGCACCCGCCGACAATCGCACGTGCAGATAAACGATTGGCGTACGAGTGTCGATCGATGCTTGCGTGCCGAGGGACTCGCCGGCGAGGACAGTGACGTGCGTTAGGCCATCGGCACTGACCGCGGTCGGAATTTCAGACGCGCGCAACTCCTGATAGCGCGGCTTCATCATCTTGTCGCGGCGCGGCAGATTCACCCACAGTTGAAATCCATGCACACGCCCGCCATTGCGGCGAATTTCCTCCGACGGCATTTCCGAATGAATCACGCCCGCACCGGCCGTCATCCATTGAACATCACCCGGCCCAATGCGACCGCGATTTCCCTGCGAATCCTCGTGCTCGATCGCACCTTCGAGCACATACGTCACCGTCTCGAACCCGCGATGCGGATGATCCGGCGCGCCCTTCGCCTCGCCCGGCCCATGCGTCACCGGCCCGAGACGATCGAGCAGCAAAAACGGATCGAGGTGATCGAGACGCGCCGTCGGAAACGGCCGCGTCACGACCATCCCTTCGCCCTCGAGTTGCGGCGTAGCGTGAACGACGTGAGCAATGCTTCGTGTGGTCATGTCAGTCTCGGTAACAAATTCGAATTCCATCGTAACGCTCGCGCTACGATTCCCTCGCAATGCACCGCTCGCTCACCGTCGTTCTTCTGCTCACGCTCGCTTGCCCGTCCGCGCGCGTAACGCCGCCGCACGAGCCCTATGTCGTCGTGCTCGGCATTGCGCAGGATGGTGGATATCCGCAGGCGGGGTGTCGTCGCGATGATTGTGTCGAGCGATTCGAAGGTCGGAAGCAGCGCGAGCATGTCGCATCCCTCGGCATTGTCGATCCGCAAACGGGTCAGCGCTGGATCATCGACGCCACGCCCGATTTTCCTCAGCAATTACACGACCTCGAGCGCATTGCGGGCGCACCGCGCAATGGCGCGCCAGTGCTCGATGGTGTGCTCCTCACCCACGCGCATATCGGCCATTACCTCGGCCTCGCCCAGCTCGGCCGCGAAGTGCTCGGCACACGCGGCGTGCCCGTCTACGCCATGCCGCGCATGCAGCAATTCCTCGAACACAATGGACCGTGGTCGCAACTGGTCACGTTGCACAACATCGAACTTCATTCACTGAGCGATCACCAGACCGTCGCGCTCAATGAACGCATTTCGATTACGCCATTACTCGTCCCGCATCGCGATGAATTCTCCGAAACCGTGGGCTTGATCGTCAAAGGCCCGTCGCGCTCCGTACTGTGGCTACCCGACATCGACAAATGGGAGAAATGGCAAACGCCGATTGAAGACGTCGTTGCGAACGTCGACATCGCTTATGTGGATGCCACCTTCTATTCCGCCGCCGAATTACCCGGCCGCGACTTGCGAGAAATCCCGCACCCGACAGTGGAAGAAACGATGCAACGATTCGCAAACTCGCCGCTGCGATCGCGAATTCGCCTCATCCACCTCAATCAATCGAATCCGCTGCTGCGCGTTCGCCGGGATCTTCCCGTCGCACGCGAAGGCGAAATCGTATCGCTTGCACAATGACCGAACGCCGCATTCTGCTCGTACGCCATGGCCGCTCCACGCACGTTCATACCGGTTGGATCGATGTCGATGGATTCAATCGCTGGCGCTCGGCTTATGAAGCCGCGGGCATTGACGACGCGCCGCCACAGCAATTACGCGACTTCACCGCCAACGCCGGAATCATTGTCTGCAGCGATGCGCGTCGCGCGATCGAATCAGCGCGCGCGCTTGCGCCACAACAGGAACCGCAAGTCTCGACGCTACTTCGCGAGCTCGATCTCGCTCCGCCCAACCTCGGCACGATCCGACTTCCACTGGCCGGCTGGGCACTCGCGTACGGCGTGCGTATGCTGGTTCGCGCACATCGTCACGTCACCCCTGCAGAACACGAGCGCGCGCTCGAAGCCGCGCAGTGGCTTGCATCACTGACGGAACAACACGACACCGTTGTCGCCGTCACACACCACGCATTCCGACACACACTCGCGCGAACACTGCAAACGCTCGGCTGG
>JBQCJC010000183.1:0-2737 GCA_051953135.1 Thermoanaerobaculia bacterium
CGAGCCGCTGGTCGACGAAGCCGCGCGTCAGGATTCAGCATGACGAAGAAACAGCGCATCTACGTTTTCGCGTTCGCGGGACTGATGCTCTTCGCGGGCATCGGCGCCTTCGCGTACATCGTCTACATCTCCGTCAAGAGCACACTCGATCAGGCGAGCAAGCCGGCGCCGATTGAAGATCGCAAACTCGTCATCACCGCCGCGGATCTGAAATCGTTCGGACTCGAAGACGTCGATCCCGAGCACGAAACGTTTTCCTCCACTCGCTCCGTCGACGGCACGCACATAGTCGAGTACGCGTACACGGCTCCAGCGTCTGACGGGGAGCATTCGCGACTCTACATACAGTCGACTTCGCAGACATACTCGAACACGTTGTCCGCGATGCAAGTCTTCAAAATGCAGCAGCTCGCGTTCAAAGGCGGGCTCGCGATCGCAGGCGAAACGAAGCAGGAATCCGCGCCGGAGCTCGTCACGGTCGGCGACGGTCGTTACGCTATCCGTATGAAATCAAAGAAGACAGGCGAGGTCGTAGGCAATGTCTTCATGGTTCGTCAGAGTCGCTCAGTTCTCACCGTGATCATTGTCGGAATGCGATTCAACGACTCAGAGACCGTTTCCGAACTGCTCGGCCCGGCATTGGCCGAACAGAGACGACGCATGACGAAGCGGTAGCATTACGGCCGCATGTCCGGCCGCTTTCAACTCATCTCTCCGTTTCAGCCGCAGGGCGATCAGCCTGAAGCCATTCGCCAACTGAGCGAAGGCATTCATCGCGGCGACCCCCATCAAGTTCTCCTCGGCGTCACCGGATCGGGCAAGACCTTCACGGTCGCGAAGGTGATCGAGTCCGTCAACAAGCCGACGCTCGTGCTCAGTCACAACAAGATCCTCGCCGCGCAGCTCTATCAGGAGTTCAAAAACTTTTTTCCCGAGAACCGCGTCGAGTACTTCGTTTCGTACTACGACTATTACCAGCCCGAGGCTTACATCCCGCAGAACGACTTGTACATTGAGAAGGAGATGACCAAGAACGACGAGATCGACAAATTGCGACTCGCGGCGACGAAAGCCTTGTTCGAGCGCAACGACGTCATCATCGTCGCATCCGTCTCCTGCATCTACGGCATCGGCGAGCCCTCGCTCTACTACGGCATGTTGTTGTTCTTCGAGCGCGGCGTCGAGAAACCGATGACGCAATACCTCCGCAAGCTCACCGAGATGCAGTACGAGCGCACGCCGTACGACCTCGCGCGCGGCAACTTTCGCGTGCGCGGCGACGTGCTCGAAATCTGGCCCGCGTACGAAGACGACGCCGTTCGCATCGAATTCTTCGGCGACGAGATCGACAAGATCACGCGCATCGATCCGATCACCGGCAAGACCATGAACCGCACGTACGATCGTCTCGCGGTTTATCCGCGAACGCACTACGTCACGCCGCGCGAACGCTTGATGACCGCGATGGAAAACATTCGCGTCGAGCTCGACGAGCGCGTCGCCGAGTTGCGATCGCAGGATCGTTTGCTCGAAGCGCAGCGACTCTCGCAGCGCACGATGTTCGATCTCGAGATGATCGCGGAGCTCGGCTACTGCAACGGGATCGAGAATTACTCGCGGCACCTCAGCGGCCGCAACGCGGGGGAGCCGCCGCCGACACTCATCGACTACTTCCCGAAAGACTTTCTGCTCGTCGTCGATGAATCGCATCAAACGATTCCGCAGGTGCGTGCGATGTGGGGCGGCGATCGCGCGCGCAAAGTCACGCTCGTCGATTATGGATTTCGTTTGCCGAGCGCGATCGACAATCGTCCGCTCTCCTTCGAGGAGTTCGAAGGCAAGCTCCATCAGACGCTCTTCGTCTCCGCGACGCCTGGCGGGTACGAGCTCGAAAAGACCGGAGGCTTGTTCGCGGAGCAGGTGATCCGTCCCACCGGACTGCTCGATCCCGAGATCGTGATCAAGCCGGTGAAGGGTCAGGTCGACGATCTGATCGGCGTGATCCGCGAGCGCGTCGCGCGCAGCGAGCGCGTGATGGTAACGACATTGACAAAACGAATGGCAGAAGACCTGACACGCTACCTGATGGAGCTCGGCATCAAGGTCAATTACCTCCATTCGGATGTCGAGACGTTAGAGCGCATCGCCATCCTTCGCGATTACCGCATGGGCGTATACGACGTGCTGGTCGGCATCAACCTGCTGCGCGAAGGTCTCGACGTGCCGGAGTGCTCGGCCGTCGCGATTCTCGATGCCGACAAAGAAGGGTTCCTCCGATCGCAAACGTCATTGATTCAGACGATCGGTCGTGCCGCGCGCAATCTCAACGGAACCGCAATTCTGTACGCCGACAAGATCACGGACTCGCTGCGCTGGGCGATCGATGAAACGAATCGACGTCGCGCGGTGCAGCAGAAATACAACGAAGAACATGGCATCGAGCCGGCGTCGATCATCAAGTCGATCGACAGCGATCTCGTGAAGATGGCCAACCTCGATTACCTCGACGTGCCGCTGCCGGGCCAGCGCGCGAACCTGAACATCGGCGAAGGGGAGGACATCGACAAAGCGATCTCGCGTCTCACGAAGGAGATGAAGGACGCGGCGAAGAATCTCGACTTCGAAAAGGCCGCGGAGATTCGCGACAAGGTTCGCGAGTTGAAAGAAGCGCGAATTTTCGTGTGAGGTGGAGCGGCGGGCTCTTAGCCCGCCGGTTGCGAAATGTCGGCGGGCTAAG
>JBQCJC010000184.1:0-2200 GCA_051953135.1 Thermoanaerobaculia bacterium
GTCCCTTGCCGAGGCCTTCGTACGGAATCGACGTGAGACCCGGCCACACGATCATGATGCGATCGCCGAGTCCCGCCGTGTTCTTCACGAGCTGCTTGTGCAGTCCCGTTCCAAACGCGAGCATCAGACTGATCGCAACCGTGCCCCACACGATCCCGAAGATCGTCAGGAACGTGCGCAACTTCTCATTGCGCACATCGCGGAAAAGCTGGCGGAGCACATCTTTGAACGTAACCATTCGCCTGTGGCCTCAGTCCATGCTGGTACGAGCGATGAGTGATGAGCGATGAGCGATGAACTTCGGTGGCGAGCAACGCGATCTTCGCGTTGGCGTCATGTCGATGAAGATGAGCGCTGGCGATGCGGTTCATCGCTCATCGCTCATCACTCATCGCTCGCCTCTACGAGATCTCCTTCGGCGGTCTCTCCACCACCTTCTCGCCCTTCTTCAGTCCCGACACGATCTCGACATTGAGGCCGTCGCTGATGCCGGTTTTGATTTCGGTTTTCTTCGGTTCTTTCTTCGGATCGGCGTCGGGAAGCTCGACGAACGTTTTCTTGCCGCCGTCTTCGAACGTCACGAGGCGCTCGGGGAGAGTGAGGACGTCTTTCTTCTCGCGAATGATGACGTCGGCGTTCGCGGAGTAGCCGGCGCGCAGCGTGAACTTCTGGCCGGGATCGAGCTCGATCTCGACGTCGAAGAGCGTCGCGCCTTCTTTCTGCTGCGCCTGCGGTGCGATGCGTGCGACCTTGCCGGTGACGACGTCGGTGGGCATCGCGCCGACTTTGATGCGCGCCACCATGTTCATCGTGAGTTTGCCGACATCGATCTCATCGACGGTGCCTTTGAAGATCAGGTCCGACATGTCGGCGATCGTGGCCATCTCGGTGCCGGGCTGATACGAGGTGAGAGGAACGATGGGATCGCCTTCGTTGACGGAGCGCGTGAGCACGGTGCCGGCAGCGGGCGCGCGGATGATCGATTCTTTGCCCGCGCCGCTGGAGATCGCGCCGCGACGCACGAGCTCACGATCCTGCTGCGCTTTCGTGAGTGCGACGCGCGCGAGCTCGTACGATTCTTTCTTTGCGTCGACGTCGGATTTCGGGAGTACACCGCTCTTCGTCAATTCGAGTGAGCGGTTGTAGTCCGTCTCCGCGCGACGGAACGACGCCTCGGCGGATTCAACGCGCCGATCGACTTCGGTGGCTTCGAGTGGCGTCGGCGTCGGCGCGATCTCGAAGAGCGGGTCGCCGGCTTTCACCGTGTCGCCGACCTGCACGAGCGCGCGACGCACGATGCCGGAGATTTTCGACTTCACCTGGAACTTCTGCCGCGGCTGAATCTGGCCGACGGCCACAGCCTTCTCGACGATGGTCCCCTGCGTGACTTCGACTTGCTTGAGACCGCCATCTTTTTTCTGCCCGTTGCGCACGACGGCATAAACGCCGACAGTGCCGAGCGCGAGGACGATCAGAACGAGAAGGATTTTTCCGAGTCTGGACATGCGTGGCTCTCCTGACGCTGCGAGATACGCACGGATGTACGAAGAGTTTCAGGGAAAGTTAGGTGAGCAACGAAGCGAAAACGGAGCGCCGGCTTCCAGCCGGCCGGTCCGCGGGCTTCCAGCCCCGCGCAGGCAGGATGCCGGCGCTCCGTTTACGGCGCTACGGTGCGAGCCTCAAATCGGTGGTCCCGGTGGCACGGTCGGAATCACTGGCGCTTTCCAAACTTCCGGTCGCGCGAAGAAGCGATCGATCTCCTCGCGCACGAGTCTTCGATGCGCGACTTCCGCCGCATCGCCGGTGAGTGCGAGTCGCGACCACAATCTTCGCAGTGCGTCCGCGGCCTCGGCGCGCGCGGATGGATCGGCATCGACGTTTCCGGCGAGTTGCGCGAGTCGCGTCATCACCACCGTGCGCGTTGCGCGTGAGACCAATCCGCTGCGCGATGACACATCAATCAGCGCCTCGGTCACATCGCGAAGCGTGAGGTTGTCGGTTTGTTGTGCGAGTCGTGCCGCGCGTGCGGGATCGAGCAGCGCGCTCACCGAAATGTCCGCGGACGTCATCGCCGCGGCAATCGCATCGAACGTCGGATCGGTGCGACGCGGGAAGAGTTCCGTGTTCGCATCGCCCCACGCGTAGCTCGGCGGCGGAATGAGAGCGCGAATGCGCGCGGGAATCTCGAGGAACGACGGAT
>JBQCJC010000185.1:0-16185 GCA_051953135.1 Thermoanaerobaculia bacterium
GGCGACGTCGGCGTGACTTCGGGGATTGTGCAGGTCATTGGGCAGATGATCCTTTCGTGAACGGGAACGACTACACGGCGGCTAAATCAGCGGTCTGTGCGATTTCGGCGTCAGTGAGGTAGCAGGCCGGGTCTTCCATCCAGTAATCACTGAAGGCGCCTTCGGCACGCGCGCGGAAATTGCCGTTGCAGCACGACAGCCATTTGCATGTCGCACAACGGCCGCGCAGACGATCCTTACGAGTGCGCAACCCTTCGAGCAGCGCGACATGAGGATCGGTCCAGATTTCCGAGAATTTACGCTCGCGAATATTGCCGACGATGTGGTGCTGCGTGAATTGATCCGGATGGACGAAGCCGAACGAGTCAATCGCGCCGATGGCAACGCCAGTGCGATTGCCGCCGTTTTTCATCACGAGTTCGTACGCTTGTTCCGCGCGAGACGGATCGTTTTCCTGCAGCCAGAGATAAATGAACGGACCATCGGCATGATTGTCGACCGTCATGACCTCGACCGGACGGCCTTCCTTGTTCCACTTGTCCGTCTGGCGGATGAGTTTGTCCATGAAGACGCGCTTTTCGGGATTCGGAACATCGATGCCCGACAAATACGCACCGCGGCCTGAATAAACGAGGTGATAGATGCAGAGGCGGCCGATGTCTTCCTGTTCGACGATGCGGAAGATGTCGTCGATGTCGCCGATATTTTCTGCGGTGGCGGTGAAACGCAGGCCGACGCGGATATTGTGCTTACGGCAATTCCGAATGCCTCTGAGCGTGTCCTGGAAGGCGCCTTTCTTGGCGCGCATGTGATCGTGGCGCGGTTCAGAGCCATCGACGGAGATGCCGGCGTAGGTGACGCCGATCTCGCTCATGCGTTTCGCAACGGCGTCTGTGATGAGGATGCCGTTGGTCGAGAACGTGATGCGAATTCCCTTGCTCGTCGCATATTCGGCGAGATCGAGAATGTCGGGACGGACGAGCGGCTCGCCGCCGGACATGAGCAGAGCGGGGACGCGAAAGTCGGCGAGATCGTCGATCATCGCGCGCGCCTCTTCGGTGGTCATCTCACCGGGGAATTTCGATTTCTTCGCCGAGGCGTAGCAATGGATGCATTCGAGATTGCAGGTCTTGGTCGAGTTCCAGACGACGACCGGACCCATGCCGTTGGCGGTGCCGTGTTTCTGGGCGCTCGACGTCTTGTCGTAGCGAAGCCGGTCACCAAAAAATTCAGGGCCGCCCAGGAGTTTTGTAACGCTGATCATTCGTGTTCCTCCAACCTGTGCGGCATCGTCGCTCATGGGAAAAAGGGTTCCCGTGGGTGGAGTCACGTGGGGTTGTGATGCGTGTCACCCGGCAGGGGAATAGCCGGAAATGAAAACGCCGCGCGTGATTGGCGCGCGGCGTTTCATTCGCGTTTTCGAGAGATCAGTTCGTCGAAAAGCGCCGAGGGAGATCCGTCAGACTGCCTTCGATCCGGAACTCACCGGTGCCCACCCGATGAGACGAATGCGAAGACGGAAGTCCCGACGGAAAGGTGAGGAAGCACGGCGAACGCGAGGAACGCAGCACGGCACGGCGGACCTCCCTCGGCAGCGCGACTGATGGTTGGTTACGCCCTCGTGCGTTCACCGCGCGAAAGTAGCGCCGCGTGATCGATGAACGGGATGACGCCAGTCAATGGCGGGAGTGATGGAAGTCACGCCGGATGGGTTGACGGCTTGGGGAGGGAGGAACTGCTTCGTCGCGCCGGGACGAAGTGTGGAGTTAGGCGGACGCAGACACGACGTTCGGCGAGACGTGTCTCAATCGCCTCGGGCGGCGCAGAGCTCGAAGCAGTCACGATTGACTTTCGCGCACGCACCAAGCTACGTCCGTACCTCACTGCATTGCTGTGGTGTGTAGATGCACGTCGGGGCCGTACGCGCATGTGTTCGCAGCGTGATGAGCTACGCTTGTAGTACGTGGGTATCGGTTGTGTGCTGTTGCTCTGGACCGCCTTGGCCGCCATCGCTGCGATCGTCGGAGTGGCCGGAGTTTTTGTGCTCGGATGGGGTCGCTACCGGCGACGACACAGCATCTTCGTTCTGGGAGGTGTGACCGCCGCTGTCGCAGGGTTGGTCGCGGTCGCTGCGACGCTCTTCGTGCTGTCGTGGGGCGCTTTCGGAAGCCGCGCGTACAAGTCGACGTCATTGAGCGCGTTCGAGGACGAGTTCGGCGTGGTAGCGCCGAACGACGTCGCATCTGTGCAGCTCCAGGCTTCCGGCACGAGCGATTCAACAAGTCGATTTCTTCGCTTTAGCGCCTCACCCAAGACGATAGAAGCCGTGGTGCGAGGACGGTTCTCTGCCGTAGCACCCGATGAGTGTGAAACGCAGTTCCACGCGCTGCGAAATCCGCCAGAGTGGTGGCGTCCGGTCGTTGTCAAGGGTGCGCGATGCTACGCCGCAGAGCGATTTGATAATGCCTTCGCCACAACAAACGCATGGCTGCTCTACGACGAGACGTCTCATGTGGCGCATTACTACTACATCGGGATCGATTAATCGAGGCGGGGCGCCGCCCAACTCCACACTGAAGCTGGCCGTGGCCGACGTCGGTTCGGCGCTCAAGCGCCTGGGGCGACCCACAAGAAAGTCGGCGTCACGTCGCGTGCAGATAGCTCCCACCGTTTTTGGTTCTTAGTCGCTGCACGCGCCGCGCCGCGCGGCTTCGTCACGCGGAACTGGCGCGGCAGTTCCGCGTGAATCGTTGGGCGTGTTCGAAAAAAATGAGAGTGATAGGCTAAGCCGCGCAAGGAATAATGGATGACGACTTCTGCTGATCCGATGACAGTTATGTGTGCACAGCACGGCGGACAAATCGCCGCCATCGTGTGCAGGCACCAACTCGATGTGAATGGTCGAGCGGTCGGTTTCGTGGAGAATTCGGACGACCCGAATGATCAACAAGCATGGTGCGATAGCTGTGAGGAGTTCTTTCTTCGCGAAGGAAACCTGACGGAGGAATTCCGGCGCTTCAACGACTTCGCCATCGTTTGCATCAGTTGTTACGCGCATCTGCGAACAGTACATGCGCATAGGACTTAGGCATATCGGGGAGCTGGTATTGCCCGCTTTTTGACCTGTGTTTTTCCTGGGCCTTTCATGGGTAAAAAAAAGGTGCCTCGACCACGCGTGTTGTTGGCTAAGCGAATTCGAAGGACACATCGCCAGACCGGCCCTGATCCAACGTATGGTTCGTGGCTGATTACAGTGGGATTTTTTAGCCGAGCGCAATCATAGCGTCGCCCGACGACACTGGGCTTAAGCTGCCGCGCCAGTGCCGTGCGACGAAGCCGGGCGCGGCCAGCTTCAGGCCCTGGTTAGGCGGCAAGCCACAACGGCGGCCAAACCACACGACGTGCGTGATCCATCATTTTGCCGCCGCAACCTCAATGCATGTGCCGTAGCGTTGGCGTATTTGCAACTGCGTGGCATCAGGCCAGCTTCTGAACGGGCTTTTGCTAAAGTCGAACGACTGGAAACCACCTGACAATCGTACCGCTACAAACTTCCCGCTCTCACGATCAATTTTGAAAGTCTCAGGGTGCCAGTCGCCGGAGTCATACGCGGTATACGACATCTTCAATCCATCCGCATCGACTCGAATCGGATGCCACTCGCCACATTGAGTGCCGCTACGAAAGCAAAGCGCATACTGGCCTTTGCTTAGATCAATTTTCCAGCCGGCAAGCGTTTCAGGGCTACCATCGATCGCGCAGCGTCCTGTGCCATCACATGTCCAGTACTTTTCCGGTAGGCAAAGTAGTGTTGGATCTTTTCGGCTTCTCGGCATAAGCGACGGCAATGCTGAAAATACCGACAAGCAGCGTCGCAAATGCCAAGCGCGCCACGGCCATTTTCGTGCACCTCCGATTACGGTCGTCGCTGCCATTGTAGCCCGACGACCGCATTAGCGTCGCCTGTTCCCTAGGATCCGAATTGAATGCGCAGTCCCCGAATAATGCCACTCCGGCGTTAAAGCGCCTCGGTCAACCCACAAGAAAGTCGGCGTCACGTCGCAGGTAGCTCCTCCGGTCGTTGATCCTTAGTCGCGGCACGCGTCGCGCGGCACCGGGCGCGGCAGCTTAGTGCGAAGCCGTTAGGCCGCGACCTTCCCCCGATCTGGTGGCTTGAGTCACTGGTTTTGAACTGGCGGGTAGGACCTCGTTTGTGGAGGCGCAAGGCGGTCGATCGCCGCAAGTTTCTCTTCTGCAAGCTTTGCAACAAACTCGTGGTTACTGTCTTCGGCCACGATCTTAATCTGCTCGATCGCAGCACTAGCCGCCACGGGATTGACGGTTGACGTCGCGGCAATCCCTGTGAGGGCTTCTGTTGCAGCCTTTGACGCGCTTTCCTGGAGCGTCGGATTGTCGATCCGATCGCTAGCCCGCAGCAGTTCGCCGGTGTTCTGAGCTAACTCACCTGCTTTCGTGGCAACCACGGCGGGGGATTTGGATTGACGTAGTTGTTTCACGTCCGTTTTGATTATGTCGCTCTTCGCTGCGGCGGGCAGCTGTTCTGTAACAACCGCCCTGCCGGCATCGATTACTGGCTTCCACAGAAGGCCACACAAAACTGAGAACGCGATCAGTTTGCCGGTCCTGGCTACATCAGTGGGCGTGACAACATAGACCGCGATGAGCGCAGATGCCGCGCCCAGGATCACGCACAGAGGCAGCGCCTCCCATCTGCCAAGACCAAAGGTTGATCCCGTGGTAGCAAGTGTGAATGCCCATGAGACCAGCCCGCCTCCTGCGCCCGAACTCAAGACCAGTTTCACGTCCTTTGGCATATCGCCTCCTCGGAAAGTGAGAGGGACGCTGCTCTGCTTTTCCCGACGAGGTCGTCGATCCTTCGTTATCGCGGAAACGCTTCCTTCACTCCGCCATCGACCGGCAACATCGCACCCGTCGTCTTCGCGCTTCGCGGTCCCGCGAGAAACAGCGCTGCTTCCGCGACATCGTCCGCCGTCACTTCGACCTTCAGCAGCGTGCGATTGCGATAGAAATCGGGCAGCTTCTCGCGATCGATTCCGTACGCCTGCGCGCGCATCTCGCGCATCTCGTTGCTCCAGAAGCGCGAGCCGCCGAAGATCGCATCGGGATTGAGCATGTTTGCGCGGATCCCGAACTCGCCGCCTTCGAGCGCGACGATGCGGCACAACTGCGCCTCCGCCGCTTTGCTCACGCTGTACGCGCCGAACTCCTTGCCCGGCGCCGTCACGTTCTTCGATGCGTTGAACACGATCGAGCCGCCGAGCTTCTGCGCCTTCATGATGCGAATCGCCGCGCGCGACACGAGGAAGTGTCCGCGCGCATTCACCGCGAAGGCGCGATCCCAGTCCTTCGTTTCGAGCACGTCCAGTGATCCGAATGACGAAATGCCCGCGTTGCTCACGACGATGTCGATGCCGCCGTACGCGCGCATCACTTCATCGAACGCACGATCGACATTCGCTTCATCACTCACGTCGAGCTGCAACGCCATCGCGCGACGAAGCCCGTGTTTCTCGACGATCTTCTTCGCGACGTCTTCCGCGAGACTCAGGTCGACATCGGTGACGACGACGTGCGCTCCTTCTTCCGCAAATCGTTCCGCGCATGCGCGCCCGATGCCGCTCGCCGCGCCGGTGATGATCGCCACTTTGCTGGCGAGCTCTTTTTCCTTCGGCAGCAGCGTGAGCTTGTAGAGCTCGAGCGGCCAGTACTCCGCGTGAAACGCATCGAAATCATTGAGCGTTTCGTAGCCGCCCGCGCCTTCGGCATCTTCGATGATCCGCATCGTGTGGCGATAGATGTCGCGCACGATGCGCGCCGCGCGCGCGTCCTTGCCCGCGGTCCACATGCCGGCGCCGGGCATCAGCACGATGCGCGGCAATGGATCGAGCATCGCGAACTCGCTCGGATGCGCGGCGTACCAGCGTTGATAGCGATCGATGTAGCTCGCGAGCGCGTCGTCGATGTTCTCGCCTTCACTCAAGAAGAGCGGGAAGCGTTTCGTGTAGAGAAGATGATCGGGCGTGGCCGCGCCGATCTGCGTGATGCGATGCGCGTCTTCGCGTGCGAGAAACGTGAGGACTTCCGGCGAATCATCGAATTCGAGAATGCGGCCCTTGAGCGCGCCGCGGATTTTTGAGTGCGGCGGCGTTTTGCGGTCGACGGAAAGCGGCGACTGGCGTCGCCGCACTCCATACGTTTCGGCGCGCGTGACCAGTTCGATGTGACGGTCATACGCTTCCTTCGCGTTGTCGCCCCACGTGATCAATCCATGATTCATCAGCACGAGGCCCTTCGCATCGGGTTGGGCATCGAAGCGGTCGGCGACATCGCGCGACAAACGAAATCCGGGCCGGCGATACGGCACGAGAATCACGTCGTCGCCGAAACATTCGCGCACGGTCTGCTCGCGGCCTTTCGTATTCGTCAGCGCGAGAATCGCATCGGCGTGCGTGTGCAGAACTGCTTTCGCCGGAAGGAACGCGTGCAGCAGAGTTTCGATCGACGGCCGCGCGCTCGTCGGATCGACCAGGCATCGCGCGAGGTAGTCGACCATCTCCTGATCGCTCATGTCCTCATCGCGTTTGCGCAGCAGCGCGATGTGATCGAGTCGCACGCCGGGAAACTGCTTCGGCACGATCGACTTCATGTCGCTGCCGCTGCTCTTGATGTACATGACGTCGATCGGATTTCCGAGCCAGTCGGTGCTCCGCGCTTTCACGCTGTTGTTGCCGCCGCCCCAGAGCACGAGCGCCTCTTCCATCCCGACGAGGCGCGATTGATAGACGAGCTGTTCGACGTCACCCGCGGGTGTGTCGGTCCAACGATTCTGCATGGCGCGCGATTGTATGCCGCGCTACTCCGCTAACATGGACGGACCATGAAAAGCTTTTTCGACGTCGATGTTCGCGCGGAGCTCCTCGATCGCGTTGACAAGGTCAATGCCGACTCGCCGCGCCAGTGGGGAAAGATGAATGTGGAGCAGATGCTCACGCATCTCGTGCAGGCGATGCGGATGGCCACCGGCGAGCTGCCGGTGAAGTCGAAGAAGCTGCCGATTCGGTATCCGCCATTGCGGCAGCTCGTGGTGTACGTGCTGCCGTGGCCGAAAGGCTCACCGACCGCGGAGGAACTGCTGCCGTCGAGCACCGCGTCGATTGAGATGAGCAAGAAGGAACTGGCGCGTCTCGCGAATGAGTTCGTGAATCACAAGGGCGCGTGGCCCGAGCATCCGGCGTTCGGGAAGCTCAGCCGTAACGGCTGGGGCGTGCTGGTGCGGCGGCATCTCGATCATCATCTGCGGCAGTTCGGCGTCTGAATTAACATTCCTACGCATCTCCATCCGGGATATTCTCCGGAAAGGATGCAATCCACCTGGGCGACGCATCGAGGCACGAAGTACTTTGTCGCGGACTACAGTAATTACGGCCGAAATGTCGAAGCGCTGCGTGCTGAGGTCGATGCCGCGGACGAGGTGATCGAGCAGCAGACCGACGCGCTGGTCCTCGTCGATCTGCGCAATACCGTGACGTCGTCCGCGGTCGTGTCGATGATGAAGGCGAGCGCGACGCGGACGCACGGGCATGTGCTGAAGCATGCGGTCATCGGCGTCAAGGGCATCCAGCGCATTCTTGCCGCGGCCGTTGCGCGTTTCTCGCGCGAGCCACTGATGCTGTTCGATCGCATTGAAGATGCGCGCGACTGGCTCGTCGGCGTGGACGTGAAGACCGGCGTGCAGGTAGACGCCGAGTAGCGTTCAAGTCGCGGTGCGCCGGCCCATTGTCGTCAATAAGGCCGTCGGAATGCCAATACAGAAGATGTGCGCGAATAATTGATTGAGCACAATTATCGGCACGGTGAATTTCGGAGGTCCTGCCGCGGAAAGCGGAAGAACGACGAGATTCATGACGAGATAAACGCCGAGGCCATAAATCGGGCCGCAGAGTAGTGGATGTTCGCGGAGTGCGTTGAGTTTCGTACTGGCGGCGTAATAAACGCTGACGACGCACAATGCGATGAAGAAATGCAGCCCTAAGCCTTGCAACGCGGTACTGATGCCGCCTTTAAAGGCTGCCTTGCCGTAAATCCCGGTGGCGACGCTCTGGAAGATTCGCGTCGGCGTCGTGCCGTTGCGAATCCCATAGAAGACGATCACCTCGGTGATGTCCAACGCGCCAACGACGAGCGTCGCGCCTGCAATGCGTGCGGTTGTGTTGATGCGGGATACGGTAATCGCGTTTTGCTGTGGCCGCGGTAAAGCAACGGCAACAACCGGTGTGCGCCCACGAAAGGCGGCGCACCCTCACTCAGGTGTTCCCACGCGCGACGCCGGCGCGTGGCCATGTACGCGCCTGCCGCAATGATTCCAATGACTCCTACCGCGGCGGCGATCTTGATTCCGGCACTGCGTTCTGCGGTGCGTCCTTTGCCCGAGCGGTCGTGAGTCATAGCGACGTCCCAGCCGCGCTCGCGGACGAGATTCGGAAAACGTGCATGGATGGCGTCATCGAGAAGGCCTTCGACGACGTCAATGCGATCGGCGAGCATCAGCGTCATCCAATGTGCGAGCCTGCCTTCGCCGAATTTGTAGGCGATACCGCGCAGCACGCCACTGAGACCTCGCGGCGGACAGGCTGTGCCAAAGACTGGAGTGATGTCGGGATGTTCGGGCGAGATGAAGATTTTCACGTCCGCGATTGTTGTTGTGGTCTGCGTCCGCGCACAGTGAGAGCGAGGTGTAGCGGATTCCATCGGATTTTCGGTGCGTTCCATTGACCTCTTCTCGATTACGCCGCGTGGGGCAGCATTGATTCGCGCGCACAGTGAGACCTTTATTGACCACGTTACCGATCGGGACGAGATTGAATGTCGGACCATAAACACCGACGGCCGACACTGTGCCGGCTTTGCGTACAGAGTTAATGGCCCACGCCAATGCCGTCGCGGCACCGGCCTGTAATTTCATTTTCAGCCCGGTAAACCTCTGCCCGCGGCATCACACCCGACGGAATCGATATAGACGTCGGCGCCAAGGTGATCCGTGACTTTCTTGAGATAGACGACGGGATCATCGACTGCGTGAAATTGAAGGTCTCGCATTCTGCCCACTGGTTAGATCCCGACCGGCCCGGCGCCAAATACGACGACAGTGTCACCTTCTTTGATGTCGCCCATTTCCGCGGCCTGATAGCCGGTAGGGAAGGCGTCCGTTAGCATCAATGCATCTTCTTCACGAATGCCTTTAGGAATGATTGCCGGTCCGACGTTCGCGAACGGCACACGGACGGTGGTATGTGAATATCCGAAAATCCCTCCAACCGCGGTGTGATTCGGATTCGTATTGTGACAATTGCTGAATAGATCGCGCGAACAGAACCGGCATGTGCCGCAAGCGATATTGAACGGCACCAGTACGTGATCGCCGCGTTTCAGGTTGTCGACCGCGGAGCCGACTTCTTCCACAATGCCGGTAAATTCATGACCGAACGTCGTGCCTGCGCGCGTGTCCGGGGCAAGGCCGTGATACAGATGAATGTCGCGCCGCGCGCGTCACGCACACAATGGCGTCATTAGGATGCTCGCAGCCTCCTCAAACCGGTCGCCAAACCGTTTGCATAGACTGCAATGCATAGACCTGATTACGATGGAAGCATGGATCAGCCCGAACAGACGATCACAATCGAACCGCAGTACGAGCCGGCCGATTTCTGGATTCGTGCTGGCGCCCGGTTCATCGACTGGATTGCGATGTTCGGCGGTTTGCTCGTCGTAATGTTCGTGGTCGCGATTGTGGCGATGCTCACCGATCAGCCGCGACTGGTCCGGGCGATCGAAAAGGATGGCGGTATCGATGGTTGGATTTTCGGAGCCCTGCTGCAGGTCGGCTATCACGCGGTGTTCGAGGGATTTTCCGGCACGACCATCGGCAAGCGACTCACGGGGCTGCAGGTGATCGGGATCGATCTCGCACCAGTACGATTCCGGCAGGCGCTGTATCGATCCGCGGCGTTCCTGATCGATAGCTTGTTCTTCGGACTGGTCGCGTACAGGCACATGCGCGAGAGTCCCGAGCGCAGCCGCCTCGGCGATGAGTGGGCGGACACGCGCGTCGTGCGACGTCGCTCGTTACCGGAATCATTGCGCACGCCGCGATTGACGATTCTCGGCGCCGGCGCGGCGACGTTTGGCCTCGTGGCGAGACTGACCCTGCTTCAGATCGCGTTCAATTTCTTCGTGTAAGCGGGACTACGCGGCGACCGGCGGGATTACACCGCCGGTCGCACGTAAATCTCGCGGCCGATCTCGTCCTCGACGGCGATGGAGGTTTGACCGCAGGCGAGGACGACGCTCGGCTTCCGCTCGACGAGGCGTACCTGGGACCCCGGTACGACGCCGAATGCAGCGAGCTTGTTGAGACGGGAAACGGATTTCGGAGCGATGAAGACGACCGACGCGGTTGCGCCGAGGGGAAGATCGACGAGGCGCGTGATGATTGGTTCGACTTTTTTCGAATAAACGGCGCAGCAGCTTCCCGGAGGAATCGGATGTCCGTGCGGGCACGCTGGCGGATGTCCGAGGAACGTGCAGACGCGATCGACGACACGCTCGGCCAGGATGTGCTCGAACTCGCACGCGCTCTTCTCTGCATCGTGCGCATCGACTTCGAGCACCTGCGTGAAAAGAATCTCGGCGAGGCGATGACGGCGCACGATGCCGCGCGCTTTCTCGCTGCCTTCGTTGGTCAGTTGCAGCACGCCATCGTGACGGCGCACGAACTTCGATGCGATCAGTTCGTCGAGCGCTCGCGGCGAATCGCCGTTGAACCCGAGCTCTTCCGTCGACGCGACGACGCGTTCTTTTTCCTTCGCGTACCAGAGTCGCTCGAGGATCTCATCCGTTAGCGGGTGTTGCATGGTCATCTTTTCTCCGAGTGAGGAAACGGCGGAAGAACGACGCGACTTTGCCGTCCTGAACGAATTCGTAGTTGCAGCGCGGGCAGCGGACCATCGGACAACCTTTGCCGAGGGCGCATCCGGAGCGGCACATCTCTCCTTCGAACTCGAGACTGCAAAGCGGGCATTCGTAGTTGTTCACAGGTGCACTCCCAGAGCGCGCAACACGAAGTTCAGCAGCGCGCCGAATCCGAACGCGAAGAAGAGGATGAAGGCGGCCATCGTGAGGCCGGCTTTCTTGCCGCGTTCTTTGATCATGACGAGGAAGTTTGCGACGCAGGGGATAAAGAGCGTGATGACGGTCAGTGCGACGACGGTTTGAATCCCATCTAATTTCCCGTCCTTCTGCATCATGAACAGACCGGCTGCGCCGTAGTCGCGACGCAGGAATCCGATGACGAATGCATTCGATGCTTCGGCCGGCAGACCGAGCGCTCCGACGACGAGCGGCGCGAAAGCGCTCTGGATCTTCGTGAGGAGATTCAGAGCATCGAGCAGGTAGAGCATCACGGTACCGATGACGAACAGTGGAACCGCTTCCTTCAAATACCACTCGGTGCGCGCCATGACCTTGATGGCGATGTTCGAGAGTTTCGGCACGCGCACCGGCGGGATCTCGAGGATGAAGTCGCCGCTCTGGCCGGGAACGACTTTCGATGCGAGCCAGCCGATCATGAAGATCGTGCCGATGATGACGCTGAGCCAGATGATCGTCGCCAGCGGTGCGAGCGGGCCGAGCATGGCCATGATCACGCCGAGTTGCGCGGAGCACGGCACGCCGAGGGCGAGCAGCAGCGTGACGATCGTCGCTTCTTTTTTCGTTTCGAGAATGCGCGTCGTCAGCGTCGCCATCGTGTCGCAGCCGAGGCCGAGCACCATCGGCAGCACGGCCTTTCCGTTCAATCCCATCCTGCGGAAGATGCGATTCATCATCACCGCGAGTCGCGGCAGGTAGCCGGAGTCTTCGAGCACGCCGAAGAAGAGGAAGAAGGTGATGACGACGGGAAGAACGATCGCGATGGCGTACGTCAGCGCCATCGTGACGATGCCGTACGGTCCGACGAGGATGTCGTGCAGGAACTTGGTGAAGAGTTGCATCGCGCCCGCGGGCGTGGCCGTGAGCGTGTAGGCCGGCGTCAGCACGCCTTCTTCAATGATGTGGGTGTGCGGGAACGTGGTGATGAGGTCGAGACCTTTGATCAGCCAGACGTTGAGGTTTTCGTTGAAGACTTTGTTCTCGACGAGATCGACGAGCGTGCCCGCGCCGAAGTTTCCGACGAAGAGCCAGGCGATGTAGAGGACGCCGAGAAGAAACGGCACGCCCCAGATCGGATGCATCGTGAGCACGCCGAGCTTTTCGCGCCATCCACCTTTCACCGTCTCCTGTTTCGAGGATGCGGCGCCGACGATGCGATCGACGGAGGCGACGCGCGCATTGGCGATGACGACGCTGAGCGGCGTTGCGATGGCGCGCTGGACGTCAGCGCGTACGCGATCGAGCTCCGGAAGGACGGCGTTGGGGAGGTGTGGAGTGAGGGTTTCGTCGCCGGCGAGAATCGAAACGGCGATGCCGCGCGAGTAGTGGCCGTGCGGCGCGAGCACATCGAGCACGCGCGTGATGCCCAGCTCGATCGCCTCGGGATACGCAACCGCGACTTTCGCGATGCCGGGTCGCAGCGCTTCTTTCTTCAGCCGTTCGAGATTCCAGCGCCGCAACGCGGAAGTCGCAACGACCGGAACGCCGATGGCCTGGGACACGGCCTCGGGATCGACTTCGTTGTCTCGATCGCGTGCTTCGTCGCTCATGTTGAGCGCGAGCGTGAACGGTACGCCGTGCTCCGCGATCTGCAGCGAGAGAAGAATGGTGCGGCGCAGATTGCTCATGTCGCCGACCTGCACGACGCTCGCACCGGGCGAGTTGATGAGCATGTCGCGCGCGACGCGTTCGTCGTCCGACTGCGGAATCAGTCCGTTCGTACCCGGCGTGTCGACGACGATCTTCGCTTCACCGGCGATGGTCGCCTTCGCGGTCGTGATCTCGACGGTGGTTCCGGGATAGTTCGAGACCGTGACGTACCGGTTGGTGAGGCATCCGAAGAGGAGGGACTTGCCGACGTGCGGATTGCCAATGAGAAGGAGGCGATCGCCGCCCGGAAGCGGCTCGGCATCAGTGGGGTGGCAGCGCTGCAGAGCGAGTTGAGACATAGTCGCAACTGCATGATACAGGGGTTGGGCGGGGATTGGAGGGTTTCTGTCATAGGGAGGGGTGATGGAGGTCACAGGGCGGTTGTTGGTTGTCGGTTGTTGGGGGGACGGGGTTGGCGGTTGACGGTTGACGGTTGGCGGTTGATGGCTCGTACGTGAGTTGCACGCGCAGTGGCGAGGCATTGTCAGGTAGTTGGGGTTTTGCCATCTCGCACACGGCGATCGATGATTCAACGGCCAACCGCCAACCCGGTCCTCCCAACAACCGACAACCACCAACCAACAACCTCCCCGTGATTCCCATCACACCCGCCCGTGCCTCTCGTCATGTGCTCATGTTCGGTGGCGACGCATTCTTTGCGACATGAGTCACGAGCTATCGCTTTCTGTCATTGGGGCTGGCGGTGATGGGGCCGTTGCGGCGGGCGACATTCTTTCCATGGCTTCGGCACGGGAAGGGCTTTCGGTCATCAAGACCGAGGCTTACGGGCCGCAGATTCGTGGAGGAGAGTCGTCCTGCACGGTGCGCATCAGCGCGACGCCGATTTACGCGCAGGCCGATGCACTCGATGCACTGGTCGTCTTTCACTGGGCGGACTTTGCGCGGTTTCGCGCGGAGCTGACGCTCGCGAAAAACGCGATCGTGTTCTTCGATGCTTCGGATGCACCGCCGGAAGACATGGGCGTGTATCGACTCTTCGCGATCGACTTCACCTCGAAGCGCGGCGCGAAGAACATCTACTCCCTCGGCCTGCTCTCCGCCGTCTTCGGCCTTCCCGCCGACTCCGTGCGCGGCGCCATCAAAGGCCGCTTCGCGAAGAAAGGCGAAGCCGTCATCACCGCGAACGTCACCGCGTTCGATGAAGGATTCGCGAAAGGCCTCGAGCTCGCGATTCATGCTGAGAAACTCGACTACGTCGCAACCACGCCGAAGCTTCTGATGTCCGGCAACGATGCGACGGCAATTGGCGCGGTCGAAGCGGGATGCCGCTATTTCGCCGGCTATCCGATCACGCCATCTTCCGAAGTTCTGCACTCGTTATCCGAATGGCTGCCGCGACTCGGCGGCTCGTGTCTGCAGACCGAAGACGAACTTGCGGCGATCGGCGCTGTCGTCGGCGGCGCGTTCGCAGGCGCGAAAGCGATGACCGCGACGTCCGGTCCTGGTCTCTCGCTCATGTCCGAGATGCTCGGGCTCGCGTCGATCGCCGAAGTGCCCGCGGTCGTCGTGAACGTGCAGCGCGGCGGACCCTCGACCGGCATTCCGACGAAGAGTGAGCAATCGGATCTCTGGCACTCGCTCTACGGAGGGCACGGCGACATGTCGCGCGTCGTGCTCGCATGCACGGACGTCGAAGACTCGTTCCACACGACCGTCGATGCATTCAACATCGCCGAAGAATTTCAGACGCCGGTGATCGTGCTGTCCGAACAGTGCATCGCGCAGGCGCGGCAAACGCTCGATCAGGATGCGCTCGTGCACGATGTGATCGATCGCCGCATCGCCACGCCGGATGATTTGCAAACGTATCGACGCTATCGCGTCACCGACGATGGCGTTTCGCCGATGTCGATTCCGGGCATGAAGCTCGGCGAGTATCAAACGAATGGTCTCGAGCACGACGAGCAGGGACGTCCGAGCGCGATGTACTCGACGCATGAGGTGATGAATGCGAAGCGCTGGCGCAAGCTCGATGCGATCGCGAAAAAGTACGGCAATCTCTTCACGCGCTTCGGCCCAGCGAATCCCGACCTCGGCATTCTCTGCTGGGGCTCGTCCACGGGTGTGGTGCGCGAAGCAGTCGATCGTCTCACCGCGCGCGGACATCGCGTCGCTGCATTCGCACCGCGCATCGTGATGCCGCTGCCCGCGGAAGAGATGCAGGCGTTCATCGATGCATCGAAATCGCTGCTGGTGATCGAGCTCAGTTTCGCGAAGCAGTTCTATCGCTATCTGAAGAGTGAGTTGACGCTGCCGCGCGACATCAACGTCTATGCGCGCTCCGGCGGAAAGAATCTGACGATCAGCGAAGTGATGACGGAAGCGCTGCGTGCGCTCGCCGTGACGGTGGTGAACGACGAGGTGCTCGCATGAGCGAATTCAATTACACGGCGAATGAATACAAGAGCGATCTGAAGCCGGTGTGGTGTCCCGGCTGCGGCGATTTCGGCGTGCTCAACTCGCTGTATCGCTCGATGGCCGAGCTGCGCATGGATCCGCATGACACGGTGGTCGTGAGCGGCATCGGTTGTTCGTCGCGATTGCCAGGCTACGTCGAAGCGTACGGCTTCAACTCGCTGCACGGCCGCGCGCTGCCGATCGCAACCGGCATCAAGATGGCGAATCCGAAGCTGAATGTGGTGGTCGTGGGCGGCGACGGCGATGGCATCGCCATCGGCGGCAATCATTTCCTCCATACTGCCCGCCGGAATGCGGACCTGACGTACATCATGATGGACAACCAGATCTACGGTTTGACGAAAGGTCAGGCAGCGCCGACGACTCCCATCGGCGATAAGACGAAGTCCACGACGTACGGCAATCCGGAAGCGGCGGTCGATCCGTGCGCACTGGCCATCTCCTTCGGCGCGACGTGGGTCGGCCGCGGTTTCTCCGGCGACATCAAAGGCACCGCGGAGTTGATGAAGCAGGCGATGCAGCATCGCGGCTTCGCGTTCCTCGACATCATTTCTCCCTGCGTCACGTGGCGCGGCGACGATCAGCACAAGGAGTTTCGCGCGAAGGTGCGCGCGGTGCCCGCGGATCACGATCGCACGAACATGAACGCGGCGCTCGCATTCACGAGCGAAGGCGGGCCGATCACGACCGGCGTACTGTTCGATGTATCGCACGCGACGCTGATCGACGAGATCGTGGAGATCCAGGAGAGAGCGGTCAGGACGAAGAACGTGCCGGGCAAACGGGATTTGTTGAAGGCATTCATGTAGCGGAGCGCCGGCGCCCCGCCGGCTGAGCACGCGGCGTCCC
>JBQCJC010000186.1:0-3194 GCA_051953135.1 Thermoanaerobaculia bacterium
ACCGGGGGGGTTGGTACCCGGCGCGCCGCACGGCGGCCTCCGCGAGGGGGGCGGGCTGTTTGCCCGGGCGCGGGCGGCAGGGAGGCCCGCGCCCCGGCGCCGCGCTCCACTTCTTACACCACCGCGCCTTCGTCCACCGTCAACGTTCCGGCATCTGCATCCAGCGTCGCCATCGCGCCGACCGGAATCGTCATCTTCTGCTCGATGTGACCGAACGACAGTCCTGAGATCGCGGGCTTCGCACCGTTGCCGAAGCGATCGCGCAGAATGTCTTCGAGGCTGAACGACGGTCCGTCGAAATTGCAATCGCTGCAGCGGCCGAATGCGAAGCCAGCCATGCGCTCGAATTTTCCGCCTAACGCGAGTTGCGTGAGCATGCGATCGACGCGATAAAGCTGTTCGCGCACATCCTCGGCGAACAAAATCTTTCCGTCGGTCTCGATCTCGTACGGCGTTCCCATCAGCACCGACAGCATCGTGAGATTGCCACCCGCGAGTCGCCCGCTCACTTTGCCCGGCGCGAGTCGGATGACGCGATTCACGCGATCGACGAGATCCGTCGGCTTTTTCTCCGGCGGCGCGAGCAGGCCCGCGGGCTCCGGCGACATGAGCACGCGTTTGAAATTGTCGAGCGAATACACATCGAACACCGAGCTCGCAACAGGACCATGAAACGTGATCAGGCCCGTGCGTTGATGAATGGCGTTGAGCAGCGCGGTGATGTCGCTGTAGCCGAGGAGGATTTTTGGCTTGCGTGCGATGAGATCGAAATCGAGATACGGCAGCACGCGCGGCGAGCCCCAGCCGCCGGTGTAGCAGACAATGCCCGCAATCGAATCGTCGGCGAACATGCGATTCAGATCATCGGCGCGATCGCGGTCCTTGCCGGCGAAGTAGCCGTATCGGTCGTACGCGTGCGGACCGATCACGACTTTCAAGCCGATCGCTTCGAGCGTTTCCTTCGCGAGCGAAATGCGATCCGCTTCGAACACCGCGGATGCGGGAAGCACGAGACCCACGGTGTCGCCGACCGACAATCGTTTCGGCTTGATGATGGGTCTCAACCTCGACGCAGGATTCGCGGTCGTGCGAGGCGTAGCGTTGATGGTCGTGGCGGCGGCAGCGAGCGTGGCGAGTCGGGCGAACGCGCGGCGATCGATCATTCGCGCATTGTGTCGCATACTGCGCGCACATGAAGCGCTCGATGATCTTCCTGCTCGCTCTCGTTTTCGCTTTCGTTGCGCAGGCCGCGGAGCCCGCGCCGTTGACGACGGTGATTCTCGTGCGGCACGCGGAGAAAGATCTCAGCGTGAAGCAGGATGACAATACGCCGCTGTCCACGGAGGGAGCGAGTCGCGCGCAGCGACTGCGCGAGCTGCTCGTCGACAGCGGTGTCTCCGTGATCTACACGACGAAAACCGTGCGCACGCGCACGACGGGCGCGCCGCTCGCGGAGCAGTTGAAGCTCACGATGCTGGAGCTCGAAACGAAAGAAGCGCCGGAGAGTGTCGCGCAGAAACTTCGCGCACACGCGGGTGCGACGATCCTCGTCGTCGGCCACTCGAACACCACTCCCGCCCTGATTCGCGCTCTCGGCATCCCGAACGCGCCCGACATCGCCGACGATGACTTCGGCAATGTCTTCATCGTCACGCTCGGTGAGAACGTTGCGCCGAAGATGGTGCGACTGCGCTACTGAATCGCGGAACGACCGACCCAGCCCGCGCTGACGGGAACGCGCCGGCCCGCGAGCATCGCCGCGATTTCAGGCGTCGATTCCGTGAGCGGCCGCAGATACTCGCCTTCGAGCACCGATACCGCGACGCCGTTGCGATACGCGATGCGTGTTCCCGCGATCGCGCGAATGCGTTCGTCGTTCGTGATGATTCCGGTGAGATTGAGCGGATCGGCGGCGCTGATGACGACGATTGCGTCATCGCGATCTTCGCGGCGAATCTCGCGCATGCGCTCGATCGCTTCGGGCAGCGCGAACTGTTCGCCACTCATGCCGTGCACGAATCGACCGCCGCGAATCTCGCCGCGCGCTTCGAGTCGTCGATACACGCGTGCAAGCTCGCGCCACGGTGCGACGTTTGTTTCGCGCGCGAGCAATCGGCGGCACACGATGCCGTAGCGACGCAGCAGCACGCGCGCCTGAATCTCGATCGCCGCATCTTCATCATTCTCGCTGCGCGCGAGCAACGACCAGCGTCCCGCGCGTTGTTTGTCGCGCGCATTCGCTGCGATGAGCGCGCGCAATCCGGCGTAGCCATCGGACGAAACGAAGCCTGCCGACACGAGCTCCGCGAGTGCGCGTTGCACGTCGTCGTCCTCGCCGAGATCGCGCGCGAACGATGCGCCGCGTGATTGCAGTTGCTCGAGGATGCGCTTCGCCGAATCGCTCAACACGATTTCGTTTGACGACGGACGCAGTGTTTGCCACACGTCCGCGTGCTCGCGCAGGAACAGCGCGATCGGTGTTGCGCTCACGACATTCGTGTCCGCGCAGGAGAGTCGCGCCCATGCGATTACGCCGGAGAGACAAAGCGTGTCGAGCAACGACGCGTCGTAACTCGTGATGCGCGCCGGCAGCACCGCGCGTTCCCACGCGCTCGCGGCGATTTCGAATCCATCGAGTTGCGCGAGCACGGCCTGCAAGCCGTCGACGCCCATGAGTCGCGACGACGGAGCGACGTGTTGCCACGCGAAGAGGAATCGCATGAAGTCCGCGGCGCCGACGGGCTCGATCTCCGCGCGCAGACGATTGAGCGTGTAGCGATGAATGCGCGCGAGCAGTCTGCGATCGCACCACTGCTTCGGTGCGCTGAACGCGCCGCGCAGAATCAAGCCTTCGGATTCGAGCTGGATCATCGCCATCTCGGCTTCGTTCTCGTGAATGCCGAGTTGCGATGCGAGCTCGGACGATGTGACGGGACCGAGGATCGAGATACGGCCGCGCAGTAATTCGAGGATGGCGCTTTCGCGCGTCCACGATTTTTGTCGCGATGCTGGTGCGGTGATGCTGGTGGGGATGTCGTGAATCGCGAGAAATTCGGGGAGACGCTCGGCCGCGAGGAAGAGGTGGAGCGGCGGGCTCTTGGCCCGCCGGCGGTGGTCGCTCAGTTCGGCGGGCTGAGTGCCCGCCGCTCCACAAGAGACGCGTGCGGCCCGTCGCGTGCGCGCCAACTCCGCGA
>JBQCJC010000187.1:0-20743 GCA_051953135.1 Thermoanaerobaculia bacterium
CCAAGGCGGCTCGTGCCTATTTTGAACGCTTTCAGAAGGCTAAGCTGATCTTCATCGCCGCCGTAGATCTCGGCTACCGCGAAACCGACCTTCGCCATCTCCGGCGTTCGGCCGTCGATTTACGACGCGGCATGGTCACAATCGTGACCGAGAAAACCGGGAAGACGGCCAGAGTCGCGCTCTCGGAGCGCTGCCGCATGGCAGTCGAAACGGCTATCGCGGAACAGACCACCCCCAGCGTTTACGTCTTCTGTACCGAGAACGGAAAGCGCTACGGAGAGTCGACGTTGCGGCGGTATTACGCCATCGCGAAACAGCTAGCAGGCATCACCAGGCGGTGCCGTCTGAACGACCTTCGACACACATTCGCTAGTAATCTTGCGTCCGAGGGACTTGCCCTGCTCGATATTCGAGATGCACTCGGCCACACCACGGCACGCATGTCTGAACGCTACGCAAAACCGGATCGTCATGCAATTGATCGCATGCGCGACGCACTCAATGCCCGTCAGGAGCGCGTCGCGTGCGACACCCGGTGCGACACCGAAAACGCTAATCCCACAACCGCTTGATGTGGAACGCCGTTCACTCCACTTGTAGTTTCAGAATGTTACGGAGAGCCGGTGAGCGACACTGCCAACTCGCGATAAGGTGCTTGGGAAGCTCCTACTCTACCAACTGAGCTACGCCCGCTTGCGTGTGCCCGCGCAATACTACCTCAGGAGTGACTCCGGCGCGCGGGATCGCGAGACAACGACCGCGGGGCACGGCGTTCCAATCCGTCATCGTGCGGTGGCGACCAGCGCGCCGAGGATGAGTACGAGGTAGAGATTCGATGCAGCGAAGAGGCGTACTGCCGCCCGGCGATCCCGTCGCGTGGCGAACGAAACCGCGAAATAGAGCAGAGTAATGCCCGCGAGGAGCGCAATCGCACCGTAGGCGGCGGTCGCAAGACGTGCAACGTACGGCGCGATGCTGCAGAGCAGGAGCAACACAGTAAATGCGACCGTCTGCCTGGCGACGGAATTACCGCGGTCATCACGCCCCGAGCTCATCACGAAACCACCCGCACAATAATCGGCGCGGTGAATCCAGCTGATGGCCATGAAATGCGGAAGCTGCCATAAGAACAGCAGCGCGAACAAAATCCAACCGAACAGCGCGAACGTTCCCATCGACGCCGTCCATCCCATGAGCGGCGGCATCGCACCGGGAATCGCGCCAATCACGACGCACCATTCGGATTGTCGTTTCATTGGAGTGTAGACCAGAAGATACAAACCCGCGGTGATGGCGCCTAGTAACGTAGTCAACGCGTTTGTCGCAATCGACAGGATGACGATGCCGGCGATCGTAACGAGCATTGCGAAGACAAGCGCCGCGCGCGGCGTGAGCCGTCTCGTGGGCAAAGGTCGCATTCGCGTCCGCGTCATGCGCGCATCGAAATCCCGCTCGAGATACTGATTGAGCGCGTTGACCCCACCTGCGAGCAATGCCACACCGATCAGTAATCCGGCCGCGACTACAAACTCCGAGCGCAACGGGGCGGCAAGCACGCCGGTCAATGCACTGAACGTCACCGTCGCCACAATGCGCGGCTTTGTGAGCTCGAGATAATCGCGCCACATCACGGCAGCGCGAGGTTTCGGCAGAACGAAATCGGTCACGCTGCAGCCTCAGCTCGACGCGCCCGCGGCGGCTTGCTCTTCCGCCGCCATTGCCGCGGCATACTCGGACATCATCGTTGCCCACACGTCAAACTGAGCACGCGTATCGACGAACAGCATGCCGCGCATCCTGTAATGACCAAGTCCGCACAATTGCGCGCACGCGACGTCCCATTGCTGCCCATTGTTCTGCGCTACCGGCGTGAAGTGAATCGGCACGTCCATCCCCGGAATCGCATCCTGCTTCACACGCATGACGGGCAGGAAGAAGCTATGAATGACGTCCTTAGAGGTGACATGGACAATTACGGGCCGATTCAATTCGACGTGCAGTTCATTGAGCGAATTGAAGTCATCACGCCCGGCCGGATCGCTGCGATCGAGCCCCAGCGGATTCATGGCACTGACGAATTTCACGTCGCGGCGGCCAAACACATGATCCGGACCGGGATAATGAACGTTCCACGCGAACTGTTCTGCAACGACATGGATGACCAGCGGATTCGTCGCCGGCTCCGGCGATCTCGTCCAGCGCGACCATGCCGGAATGGACAAGCCGACAAGCAGCAGCACTTCCACGACGGCCACACCGGCTTCGACGCCTGTTGACCAATGCGACTGCATTCCCTTGTATGCGGGAACCGGGTTCTTCTTCGCGCGAAAGCGCCATAAGACAAACATGAAATAGAGGATCCAGCCAACAAAAAGGATGGCCATCAGGATGTGCACGTAGGCTGTAATGCGATCGAGGTCTGCCCCGTGCGCCGAGGCATCAGCCGGCATGAATCGTTGGAGAAATGTACCCATCGTCAGCTCTCCGCCTCAATAATGAAACTTCGCAATGACGTCGTGGAGCGGCAGCCACATCAGCAACACAAAGAATGCAGCCGTGACGAGCAGCAATGCATAAATCACTTTCCGCTCCGACAAGAGATGCATAAAGAACGCGGCGACGAGCGAGCCCTTGATCGTGGCAATGAGCAATGCCAGCGCAATGGCCGGGCCTCTGGATAACTTCAATCCAAAACAAACGAAGACCGTCACGCCCGTCAATAACGCCAGCGCGCCGAAAATGACGAGATAACGGCGCATCGATTGCCGTATCTGCTCCGGGTCGTGATGACCGTCCGCGTCCTGTACTGAGTCGACGTGTTCCATCCGCCACCACTCCTCACAAGAGATAAAGCGTCGGGAAAAGAAAAATCCAGACGAGATCGACGAAATGCCAGTACAAACCAGCAATCTCCACGCGATTCGTGAACCGCGCGGGCTCGCGTTCCCACATTCCCTTTCCCGTAAACAGAAAGTAGCCGAACACGATCATGCCGCCGAGGACGTGGAGTCCGTGCAGACCGGTCAGCGTGAAATACAGCGCGAAGAAATTCGACGTCGCGGGGATGTGATGGTGCGTCAGGCTAAGGCTGTACTCATACGCCTTAATGCCCATGAACGCGAATCCGCAGAGCAGCGTCAGCGCGAGATAAACGCGCGCCCGTTTGAAGTCGCGTAACAATAAATGGGACCACGCCAATACCACGGTCACGCTGGATGCGATCAGAACGAAGGTATTGATCGTCGCCGGGATGACGTGCAATTCCTCCCAGCCGCGCGGCCACTGCGGGGCTGTACTTCGAATCAGGACTAATGAGGAGAACAACGCCCCGAATAGCATCACCTCGGAGGCCAGAAAGAGCCAGATTCCGAGTTTTCCGTTGTAAATGCCGGTATCGGGACGCGGACGAACTGTAAAAGGGATTTCGAGATGCTGTGACATCGGATCGCGCTCCCTCAGGCGTACACCGGCATCGGCGGGATGTCGTCGTGTTCCGGCGGCGAACCGGGGTCCGGCGCGCTCTGGGGAATGAAATCCGGCGAGGCGCCAGGCACGCCATACTCATAAGGACCACGACGCACAATCGGCGTCGACGCGAAGTTCCCATGCGCAAGCGGCGGCGAGGTCGTTGCAGACCACTCCAGCGTCGTCGCGTTCCACAAATTTGCGTCCGCAACCTTCCCCCATTTCACGCTCATAAAGAAATTAATGATGAACGGCAGTTGGAAGATGAGCAGACCGATAGCGGACATCGACATAAACGGATTCGTCTCTGCCGCCGCCGCTTTTGCATGTGCATACTGCAATCCGCCGTCATACAGACGCCGCGAAACACCGGCCAGGCCTTGATAGAACATCGGCATGAAGATGCCGTTGATGCAGATCAGGGATCCCCAGAAATGGATGCGGCCTAGAACTTCATTGAGGCGGCGTCCCGTGACTTTCGGGTACCAGTAGTAAATCCCGGCGAACATCGCGAAGATCGTTCCAGGCGCTACGACATAGTGGAAGTGGCCAATCACGTAGTAGGTGTCGTGGAGATGGATATCCGCCGCGGCGAGACCGAGAGGCAGGCCGGTGAGGCCGCCGATTCCGAACATCGGCAGGAACGCAAGCGCAAAGAGCATCGGCGTCGTGAAACGAATGGACGCGCCCCACAATGAAATCAGCAGCGCCGTAAGAATAATCACCGACGGAATGGAGATGATCATTGTCGTGGTCTGAAAGAACGCACTAATGGCCGTTCCCATCCCCGTCAGAAACATGTGATGCGCCCATACGACGAAGGACATGAAACCAAGGAAGATCGATGCGCCGATCATGGTCTTTAATCCCCACAATGGCTTGCGCGTATTGTTGGCGATGACCTCGGCAATGATTCCCATCGCCGGCAGGATCAGCACATAAACCTCGGGATGCGCGAGGAACCAGAACAAGTGCTGCCACAGAAGCGGATTTCCGCCACCTGCAACGGCCAGCGGCGTTCCGCTAACCACAAGACCGCTCGGTAAAAAGAAACTCGTTCCGGCGACGCGATCCATTAATTGCAGGACTGCCGCGGCTTCCAATGGTGGAAATGCAAGCAGCAATAAGAACGACGTCACCAACTGCGCGTGGACGAAGAACGGCATCCGCAGAAACGTCATGCCCGGCGCGCGTAATTGGATGATTGTCACAATGAAATTGATCGAGCCCAGGAGCGACGAGGTGATGAGAAACACCATCCCGATGAGCCACCACGTCTGGCCCTGTGTCGCGATAATCGATAGTGGCGGATACGACGTCCAGCCGGAATTGGCGGCGCCGCCGGGTGCCGCGAAACTCGCGAGCATGATCAGCCCGCCGGGAAGGAAACACCAGTAACTGAGCATGTTCAGCTTTGGAAACGCCATATCCGGCGCGCCGATCTGTAATGGAACGAGATAATTTCCGAACGCACCCACTGCTAACGGCACAATGGCGAGGAACACCATGATCGTGCCGTGCATCGCGCCGAGCTGGTTATAGGACTCCGGCAAAAGAATCCCGCCCGGCGCACGTCCTTCGCCCAGAACCTTCATGACCTCGAATGCCTTGCCGGGCCAGCCGAGTTGAAGACGCATGAGCAGCATCAGCAAAAATCCGAACAGCAGGAAACAGAGTGCCGTCACGCCGTACTGCACGCCGATCCATTTGTGATCGACGGAAAACACATAACGCCGCAGCCACGATTCATGATGTTCGTGGCCAGGTGCGCTCGTGGTGTCTTCCTGCGGCGTCAATACCGGCGCCGCGCTCATTTCAGAACTGGCCACGTCGTTTCCTCCTCGGACAAAGCTCACGCGGAGGGAGCGCAAACGCGCTCCCTGGATGAGGCAAATCGATGTCAGGGATCAGCGAGAACCGGCGGTCGCGGGCGCCACGAGCTCCAGCGCCGAAGCTTCCATAGGAATCGAGATCTCCTCGACGGTCAGCCCCGCCACCGCGTCATTAGGCTTCTCCGTGCCCGCATACGCGAAATTGACCGTCGCGGCGCCACCCGCCTTAATTTCCACGGCCTGCGTCACGGGACCATAGCGCTCGTGCCACGCGACGATCGTGTATTTACCGGGAGGCACATTGGCGATCTTGAATCCGCCGTTTGCATCGGTAATCGCATAGTACGGGTGATTGACGACGCCGATGTAGCCGGACATCCACGGATGCACGTCGCATTTGACGTGCAGCATGACTTCCTCGCTCTTGAGTGGATACTTGAACACCATGCCCGCCGACGGCTGGCCGGTATTGAACGTATTCCCCTTCTTACTGAGGCTGTGAATATTGTGCAGTGTTGCGTCGCTGTTGCGGACTTCCAGTGTCTGTCCGACGCGCGCGCCCTGAATTCGCGGGTGATAAATGCAGCCGCGCTGATCGATGACCGCGGATCCTGCCGGTGCCGCACCGCCGCCGCTTACACCGCGAAGGACGACGAACGAATTCGCCAATCCCCCGCCCTGTCCAACGACAACCGAGTCCTGCGTTACACGCTTACCGGAGTTAATGGTCAGACAGTTTGGATCGGCGCCCATGGGAATGCGCGGATTCGCCGGCGGTGCGCCGGTGAGTTTTACGGTTCCTGTAATCGTGCCGCTCTGTGCGAATGCAGGAATAGAGAGTGCGAGGACTGCGATCGTGCAAAGTACGGCAAACATCCGGGACCTGGTCATTCGTTCGTGCCTTTCTCCGAAACATTCGTCTGCGCGGGCGCATTGTCATTCGCGCTCGTCAGCACTCGAGTACTGCGCGCCTTGAGATATTGATAAATCATGCGGATCTGATCGTTCGTCACTGTGCCGCGAAGCGGCGGCATGCTTTTTTCAGGACGTCCGTTCATGACGATGTAGGTAAATCCGGGATAACTGAAGCGGCGCACCGACAGTCGTAAATCGACCGGCGCGAGGCCATGAGGATCGGCGATTGCGTCCGCGCCATGGCAGCGCGCACAAACCGTATTGAACGTTTCCGCGCCCTGTTGTGCCTCGGCGACATCGAATGCCGGCGCGTGCATACCGAGCATGGGACGAATCTCGACCGGCACCAGTAATTCCGCCGGTAACGCGCCACTCACGTCGAGCTCGTCGGCAATAGCCGAAGAACAAGGATCCGCCGCGGCCGCGACATCGAAACCACTCGGAACGTTGTTAGGCCGGTCGAGCGAGTACGTCGACACCGCGCCGTCGAGTCCAAGCTCGAGAATGGCCATACCGGCGAGCGGCGCCCACATGACCGCCGCATCGATCTTTTCGCTGGCGACGTCCTGCACGAGTTGATACGGCATGGACACATCGAACGCATAGTCGACCGTGTTGCTGATTCCTACGGCACGAGCCACATCGGCGGCGGCACTACCGGCTTGAATCCCCGTGTGCAGATCCTTAATGCCGGGTGCTTTCGCATCGGGAATCGTTGCCGCAAGACGCTCCGGCACGACAAGCACATAGGTCGCGCCATAACGAGGAACGCCGCGCAATACTCCGCCAATGCGCGACGCCTCGACGCCATGACACGGCGACGACGGCGCGTCCGCCGCCTCCTGAGAGCGCGCGGTCGCGGGCGCGATCAGCATGGTCGCCGCCGTAGCGGCCGTGAGGATGAAACCTGCGATTGCCTTGCGCATCATTGCAGCGTCCTCGCCTCAGAAATTCATCTTCACGCGCACATACGCCGTGTTTTGCGAATACGGTTGCGGCAGCAAACCGCCCATCAGCATCGCTACGCCGGTCGTGTACAGCGGTGCGTACGTAAAACCCTTGTAGATGTAATCGTCGATATTCCAGTCTTCCCACTGATATCCCGCCGCAAGCGAAAGGTGATCGCTCCAGTCGTAACTGAGCTCGGGATTGAAGGTGTGGAATGTCGTATCGTCGACATCATCGAACGGCTGCGGCTCGAACGCGTTCGTATCGTCCGCCGTGGTACCGACCGGACTCGAATACGCCTGACGGCCGTCACTCTTCGAGAAAACGTATTGCACCGAAAACTTCAGCTTATCGAGCAGCGTCGCGTCAATGCCGAGACCCGCGGTGATGTAATTGTCGCGAACGCTGGCGATCCAGTTTGCGTTCGACTCGAGGACTCGCTGCCGCGCATAAGGATCGGTGACGCCGTTGACTGTCCACTGACGGCTCATCGATTCGTACTGCTGGCGCTCATATCCCGCTTCGGCGAATGCACTGAAGCGTTCCGTCGGCGCCCATGTGTAGTCGACGCCGAATGATGCGCGCTTATCGGAGCGAACGCCGAACTGAACATCTTCGCTCGTCTGTGTCGTGACGTTCGCGGTAGTCATCGAAAGCGATCCAAGCGGTGCTACGCCGTAATCGGTATTGACGTATTGCAGGTGCGACGAAATGCTCGACGCATCGTTGACCACCCACGTCACCATCCCCTGCAGTTCATTGCGACCGTACGGCGCCTCATCGAATTTTTCGATCCAGGGGAACATCGGGTGTGCGGCGGGATTGCCTTGTACGATGTTGTAGAGATCGAACTCGTAATCCGCGGTCGTTCGCTCAGTGCGCTCATACCAGGTCTTAAATTCGAGAGCGCCCATGACTGTCGTGTCGTATTCGACCTTGAAGCGATGATCGTTCGTCCACTCCACTTCGCGCTCTTCGCGGTTCATCCGCTCATACGTATAGACGCCGCTGACCTTCGACATCGGCGTGAGCTGGTAGGTACCTTCCAGAGAGAGCGTGTGCTTCGCATATTCGGCGAGCACCGTGGAGTAGGTTCCGCCGGCCGTCTCGGGATTGCGAATATCCTCGTCTTCGCGGATGAACTGATACATCGTGAACGGCTTCTCTCGATTATCGAGTCCGTAATAACGGTATTGACCGACGAAGCGCGTCTTCGGCGAGAAATCGCTCGTCCAGCGCAAGGAGACGGTCTTTGTATTCATTGCGGCTTCGGCGGAGTCACGAGGTAACCCCGCCGGATCGGTCGCATTGAAGGAAGGATTGGTGGGACTCCGCATGGGAGGAGCGGCGGAGTTTGTGGAGAACGGCACGAGCGGAGAATCCTGCCGCATGAACCCGGCCGAAACGAAGGCATTGAACGTACTGTGCCGCGGCAGGTTCTTCACGACGAACGTACCGCTCACGTCGTAGTAGTCGTTGCTCGGGTAGAGCGTCATGCGTCCGGTCGCCGGGCCGCAATTAAACGTGCAATTCAAGCCGCCCGCGGCATCGGTAATTCGATAAGGATTGTCGAACACGAATGACTCGATGTGATCGACGAACTCCGAGACGCGCACGGTGGCGTTCGCATAGTAGCGACTCTCCGGTTTCGCATACTCGCCGCTGAGGCGGACCTCGCGCGTGTCGTAATTCACCGGCCACGGTAATTCGACGAAATTGCCGAATCCGAAGGACGCGCTCCAGGGACGCACGCCTTCGCGCGATTCATTACTGGCGGCCAGCTTCATGACGAACGGATACGTGGCCAGGAGCGTGAAATCGCCGCCGATATTCTGGCGATGCAGCGATTCATCGATCGTCTCGGCGCCGGTATTGACGTAGCCGAGGAGCTTCGAAGCCAGTTGGGCGTTGGATGTGGAGTTCTGCAGATCGGCCTGCATGCCGTCCGGCAGCGTCAGATAGTCGGAACCGATTCCACCCCACAATGATTTTGCGTCGTACGCGTAATTGTGCGGAATCTCTGTGAAATTGAGCGAGTAGTAGTACAAGCCGGCCGTTCCGCCATCGATGGCGATGTCCTGATCGTCGCGGCCGATCTGTCTTGCCTGCAGATTGAACAGTGAGTTGTCGTCGCGGAAGTGAGCATCGATCCCGGCCGTAATGCCGCTCTCGATGTCGCGAAACTCCTGAAATTTCGAGGAAACGTGATCGTCGCCGACGGCGAAGAATCCCAGGGACAGTTTCGCCGCCCAGGGCGCGATCGCGTTCTTCGCCGTAAAATCCGGCTCTTCCGGCGAATAGTTCTTATAGAGCAGCGGCCCGCCCGGAATCGGATAATACGACCGCGGTATCCGTAATCCGGCATTGGGACGAATGCGCGGATCGACGCTCCGTGTGGCCGCGAGATGCCACGGCGGAAAAACCGTGTCCGGCCGCGTCGCTTCCTGCGGATGTCCGCTCGGCGACTGATTGGTTTCGGCTGCTGTGGTTTGCGTATTGTCGTTCGCGGTCGATTGTGTGGATCCGGTGGACGCCTGTTCCTGCGCCATGAGGCAAGGAACCATGGCCAGCACCAGGAACAGAGCGATTGTCGAATTTCGTGCCGTGCGCTGCATGTCAGCTCCTCATCGATGCCAGAACTTGCCAGACGGACTGTTGCTGCCGTGGATCTGGACGTGGCAATTCGTGCATCCGCGATACAGAAGCTGCGGTTGCAGCGCATAAACGGATGTTCCGCCCGCGACCTGCGCCGGCGTTCGCGCATACAGCGTGGACGGATGGAACTGATTGGAGTGGCACCGTTGACAGAGCAACGGCTTCTTGACGATCAGCAGCGGCTCGTGCGAGGAGCCGTGCGGATCATGACAATTGAGGCAGTTCTCGCGAACCGGCGGATGCTCCCATAAGAACGGGCCGCGTTTCTCGGCATGACACTCGTAACACTTGTCATTGACCGAGTTCGCGGAGATGAGCCGCTGCGTCTGCGTACCGTGCGGATTATGGCAATTGGTGCACTGCAGCTTTTCTTCGCGTAATGGATGGTGCGACGGCTTCATCAGCGCCTGACGAATCTGCTGGTGGCATTTCGTGCAGAGCTGCTGTTGTGATGGCTGTGCGAGCAGTTTGTTATGGCCGCCGTGCACTGCATGGCAATCCATACAGGCCAGCTTGCGCTGATCGTGTGTACTGCCGTGCCACAGAGCCTGATTGCCGCGCGTGTGGCATTGCAGACAGACGGCGTTGCGCTTTTCCGTCGGCTCTTTCGAGAACGTCATCAAGCCGCCGACACCGCGTCCGCCGCCGCCTTTGACGTGATTGGACGCCGGCCCATGGCAACTCTCACAGCCATAGCGCGCCGCGGGTGTACGCGGATCGCCGCTTTGACTGTGCAGCTGGTTCATGTAGCTGACGTACTTGTCATAGTGGCATTGCGAACAGACTTCGGCGCCGACGTACGTCGCTCCCGGGGAAGTAACAGGAAGCGGCAATCCGCCAGGAACCGTGGGGTTGGCCGCCGAGGAGGAGTCGGTACCGGCGCTGCCCGTGGTTGTGGCGGAAGTCGGCGTCGCGTCCTGCGCGCCGGGCGACTTGGCGGACGCACTGGCCGTCTGGGTGTGAATCACCGCATACGTCAGCAGCGTCGCCGCGATGAGCACACACAGCACACGGCTGCGCGTGATGAGCGGCACACATCCTTGTGATTTCTGCACCGGGCGCAGCAATGAGCAACGCGAATACCACCAAATAGGGCAAATCGTTTCAGCGCGTCAAGCTACAGAGATCACGTGATTTATGGTTCGCAAAACGATTGAACGAGCGATTGCTCACGGGAACAAAACTGTATCGATTCGATACCCGGTGTATCGATCGATACACTCAGTTGGTCCACTCGCCGCCGATTTCGTAGCGGCGCAGACGGACATAAAGCTGCATGCGTGATAACCCCAGGCGGCGCGCGGCGAGCGACTTGTTGCCGCCGCATTCACGCAGCACCCGTTCGATCAGATCCCGCTCCACGGTTTCGAGATGCGTCGATGCTGGCGTATGCACTGCCGCATCGTCATCGAACGAAAGATCGCGCACGTCGATCGAGGCGTTGTCGTCGAGGATCACCGCGCGCTCGAGCACATTGCGCAACTCGCGCACATTCCCCGGCCAGCGATAGTGCACGAGCGCGGAGAGCGCCGCCGGCGCGATGCGTGGGGACGCGATCCCCAGGCGTCCCGCGATCTCGTCGATCAACGTTTCGGCAAGCAGCGGGATATCGTCACGACGATCGCGCAACGCCGGCAGACGAATATCGACGACGTGCAATCGATAGTAGAGATCACGACGGAAATCGCCTTTGTGAATCGCGGCCTGCAGATCGACGTTCGTCGCGGCGATGACCTGCACGTCGGACTTGATCAGCCGCGTGCCGCCGAGCCGGCGAAACTCGCGCTCCTGCAGAAAACGCAGAAACTTCGCCTGCGCCGGCAGACTCATCTCCGAAACTTCGTCGAGAAACAACACTCCGCTCGCGGCGAGCTCGATTTGTCCCGGCTTCGCGTGCACGGCGCCGGTGAACGCGCCTCGCTCGTAACCGAACAGCTCCGATTCCAGCAGCTGCTCAGGCAGCGCGGCGCAATTGACGCCGACGAACGGTCCTCGACTGCGCGCGCCCGCCGCGTGAATGAAATGCGCGAGCACTTCCTTCCCCGTGCCCGACTCGCCAATCAACAGCACGGTCGCATCCGTGGCCGCAACGCGCGCCGCCGCGGCGAGCACCGGTTTCCACACGGGTGATTCACCAACGACGCGACGCGCACGCTCGGCCGGATCCATACGGTCGAGGAGCTTCTTCACGCGCGCTTCGAATCCTGCTGCACGATTCGGCGTCGCTTCCGGCGCGAGCTCCGCCTCGGCGAGTTGCTCATGAGAGACGGCAAGCGCGAGATAGTTTGCGACCGTGCGCGCGACGCGGATATCCGCCGGACTGAACGCGCGAATGCGCTTTGACCAGAACTCGACGCCCATTCGCTGCGCGCGTGCACTCACATTGATCGCGAGAAACGACAGAAAGCCGGAGCGCAGCAAGTACTCGCGCGCCTCGCGTGGCTCGTAAGTTCGCAAGCCCTCCGGCGTGAGCTCGGGAAGATGGACCACCGGTTGCGCGAGCAGCCGCGGATCCGCGGTGACGGTGTCGAATTCCTGCTCTGGCTTCGTTGCGCGCGACGCCTGCTGCAACGAGACTTCACCGCTGTTCGTATGAAACGTCATCGTCATGCGATCGTGAGGGAGCACGCGATTCACGATCGCGGAGATGCGCGGAAACACGTCGCGGACGTGCAGCACCTGCGCGAGTTCGCGCAGCACTTCCTCGGAAACATCGATTGGCGCTTCCTCCGCCGGACTCTTTGAACCTTGATCGAGACCGATCGAAACCATCGTTTCGGTCAGCGTCTCCGCGAGCCGCAAATCCTCTTCGTCATAGTGGCTTCCGGATGAAGCGACGAAGCCAATCGCGCCGACGACTCTCGACGCGTAGCGCAGGGGCACGACGATGCAATCACGCGTTTCGTCGTGCAGCGTGACGTGCGTCGCAAGCGCCGAATCCTTCGGCTCCGCCAGCGACTCGTGCAATCCGGCCGCGGGCTCCGATTCCTCGCCACGATTGCTGATGAGACATGGATGCGGTTCGACTTCGTCGAAAAACAACACGGCTGCCTGCTCGTGCGGAAGTCCGCTGATCGCGACAACGCGGCCGAACACCGCGTACATCGGCGACTCGCATCCGGTCGCGACGTTACACATGCTCATATTTCTGGTCCGATTGGAGGGAGGCTTGCCGGACATGGTAACGCAAGGATGCGCAAGAACCGGACAGCCGGTTCCTGCACGATCACCAGCGGCGTTTGAGCTGAACGCGATGAAAAACGTCGGCGGCGATGAGCAGCACGACGGATGCGGCGAAATACGTCGCGAGCACGGTCGGGGTCGCAATGCCGAACCAGCCCGCGAAATCGAAGCTCGGCGTCTGGCCTTTGTCGCTCAGCGCGACGTACCAGAACGTCAGGAACATCACGACGAACGTCTTCGGATTACTGCTGACGATGCCGAGGGCCGTAGCGGCGGCGGTGATGAAGACGATGCCCGTCAGCACGCGCAATGCGGCCGATGGATCGGCGATCAGAACACGCAGCACTGGCACCGCGAGGAATGCGCATGCGACGAGCAGCGCGCTTGCGAATTTCCACCACACGAACTTCGCGCGGAGTGACGGCGTCGCGAAAATGAGCGCGGTGGTTGCGGAGCGTTTTTCGCGCGAGGCGATGTCCGCGATCGCCATCGCGCACCCGGCGAACGCGACCGGCATCACGCCGACGAGCAGCGATTTCGTGCTCGGTGATGCGAGTGCCGCGATTGCGAATCCGACGATCGCGAGACTCGCCAGCGGGAACGCGGCGATCGTCGCGACTGCATCCGTCGCAGCGGAACGCGCAAACGATGAACCGCCAGTGAGCGAGATCAACGCATTACCGACGCGCACGAACAAACGCGCGACCGGCTTCGCGATGAGATTGAGACGACCGATCCACGACGTTCGCGATTTCGCATCAGGCGCCGACCGCACGCGCGCGGGATCGAAGCGATGAAAGAACAATCGCGCCAGAACGAGCAGCACCATCGGATACAACGTCGCCGCGATGCGCGGCACGAGCCATTGCGGTGTGAGCCGCAGCCCGTGAAACTCCATCGTGCCTGTCGCAGCATCGAAATTCGCCGCACCGATCGACAACGAGTTCGTGTGGTAGTACGTCTTCAGTTGCTCCAGCAGCACACCCATACCGGAGAAATCGAAGTACGCGGCAACATCGGGAGCGACGCCTTTCTCCATCATCATCGCCGCGGCTGTCAGCGTGAACACCCACAGGAAGAAATACAGCACGTCGCCAAACTTCGTCCGCAGCAGCGGTGTGCATTCGAAGAAGATCGCGATTGCGGAGACGAACGCGATTGAAGGCGGTACGAGCAAAAGATACTGACCTGCGAACACCAGGGGCTCGAGTGGACGCTCGCCGCGCACGAACACCATCGCCATCGCGGTGGCCATGAAGCCCGCGGTGAAGACCGTGAGGAAAACAACGTTGCCCGCGAATTTGCCGATGATGTATTCGCTGCCGCGCATCGTCGTCGAGCCAATCACGTAGCCGCAGCGCGTGAGCACATCGCGACGCAATGCATTCGAGATCACGTAAAAGCCGGCGAGGCCGATGAAGATCGTCGCGAGCAACGCCGTCGCCATGCCGATCGCCGCGGAGTTGTAGATCGCGCGTTGATCGCGAATCACAATCAATGCGCGGCCGGTCGACGGCAGCGGAATCCAGAAGTACGGCATGATCGACAGCAGGACAAACACCACGGCTGTCGATGGGCGTCGCAGGCGAATCAGAAAGTCCGCGCGGACAATGGCGAACAATCGATACAGGCGTTCGCTCATGCGACGGCCTCGACCGCGGCGCGCGGCGGTGCTTTCATCGTGAAGAGGAACGCGTCTTCGAGCGTCGGCTCCGCGGGTGTTGCGTGAGCGACAGGTCGCACGTGCGAAACGAATCGCGCATGCACGCCATCGGATTTACGCACGGCGCCGGAGACATGCATCGTCTTGCGCAATTCATCGAATTGCTGCGACGGCAGCACCGCCTCCCACACGCTTCCCTCCGCCTCCTTCATCAACGCCTCGGGCGTTGCCAGCGCAACGAGCTGACCTTCGCGCATGATCGCGATCTCCGTCGCGATCGATTCGACGTCCGACACGATGTGCGTCGAGAGAATCACGAGACGCTCGCCGCCGAGGTCCGACAGCACGTTGCGAAAACGCACGCGCTCTTCGGGATCGAGACCCGCCGTCGGTTCATCGACGATGACGAGATCGGGATCGTTGATCAGCGCCTGCGCGATGCCGAGTCGCTGCTTCATGCCGCCGGAGAATCCGCCGACCGCGCGATTCGCGGCGTGATGCAGATTCACCAGCTCCAGCATTTCCTGAATTTTGCTTTTTCCGCGCACGCCTTTCAGCGCGGCGAAGTAACTGAGGAATTCGATCGCCGTGAGGTTCTCGTAGACGCCGAAGTCCTGCGGCAGATAGCCGAGCTTGCGGCGCAGCACATCGGGATTGGCGAGAACGTCGGTGCCGCGAAACGAGATGCGGCCCTGCGTCGGCTTCGTGACCGTCGCGAGCATCTGCATCAATGTGGTTTTGCCAGCGCCGTTAGGTCCGAGGAGTCCGAGAACGCCGCCGTTGATGGTGAAGGAGACGTTGCGAACGCCGTAGTTACCGCCGCGAAAGCGCTTGGAGACCGATTCGATCGACAACATGCCGCGGTACTACGGCAATGCGAAGGAGATGTTGCGGGGCGGCCGTGAATGTAGACGGGCGGGATCTCAGCCCGCCGGTACAGAGCAAGCAGCGGGCTGAGATCCCGCTGCTCCACTATTTCTTGATCGGAATTCTCGCCGCGCTCGAATCCGTGGTCGGGAGCACCACGCGCGCAACCGGCGTATGACCGTTGCTGCGGCGCTTCTGAATCGGCAGGCGCGTGTAGACCTGCGTCGAAAGGATCGACGCGTGCCCGAGGATCTCCTGCACTTCGCGAATGTCGGTGCCGGACGAGACCAGCATCGCGGCCATCGTGTGGCGCAGCGAGTGCGGCGTCACGTGACGCTTGATCTCTGCAAGGCGCACGTGCTTTTTGAAAATGTT
Organism: Thermoanaerobaculia bacterium; assembly: GCA_051953135.1. GTDB lineage: Bacteria > Acidobacteriota > Thermoanaerobaculia > Gp7-AA8 > Gp7-AA8 > QHVT01. Next base: position 15,904 of record JBQCJC010000187.1, read on the forward strand.
CTCGATCGAGTAAATCGTCAGGCGCGTTCCCGAACGTCCGACGAACAACGCCGGAGTGGAAAGCGCGCGATCGGAGCGCTGCTCGATGTACTGACGCAGTGCGTCGACCACGTTCTCGCTGACGACGACGATGCGACCACGCGTCGCGCGGCCGGTGATCTGAATCTGTTTGCGATCGGCATCGACATCCGAAACGTTGAGCGCAACGAGCTCGCCGATGCGAATGCCGGTCGAGAAGAGCAGCTCGAGAATGACGTTGTCGCGAACGGCGCAGAAGTAACGATTGCGGCTGCCCGCGGAATGATCGCGCGACGCCGACAACTCTTCGACTTGTTCTTTCGGCGCGGCGAGCAGCGCACGCACTTCACGCGACGAGAGCACGGTCGGAACGCGATTCTCAACCGGCTTCTTGATCTTCAGCTTGCGCGCGGGCGACTCGGAAACGATTCCCTGCTCTTCGAGGAAGCGGAAAAAGACCTTCAGTGCAGCGACTTTGCGGCGGATCGAGGTATCGCGATACGGGCCATCTCCGAGCTTGTCGAGATACGTCTCGAGGTCGGCGGCAGTGATCTCGATCGCCGGTGTTCCGTCCATGTGCAGGTGAAACTGCGCCAGATCGGATTGATACGCGCGGAGTGTCCGATCCGACAAATTTCGAACCGTCTGCCCATGCTCTAGGAATTGGGCGATCGCCTGCTGCACGTTCATAGTCAAAGTCGCTTCTCGCTGATTTTCAGGCTGGGGTGGGCCGAGCGGCAGTCTCACAGGCACCCAATTCTTTGTCAAGAAATTATTTGATCCCGGGAATATGGGATAAAAGCATTAAACTGCGAGACTTAAGAGATCTTCAATGCGTGGACTTCGCCTCTTTGTAAGACCAATCGACACCGCGGATAACGACGCCATCGACGCCTTTTTGACAAGGCAGGAATGCTCGATTTCCACCCCGGCATGGGGCCTGCTCGGCAAGCTCCTCGGCGACGTGGTCGCGGTCGTTTCGCTGGACCTGACCGATGACGCGTTGCGCGTCGGCGAAATCGTCGTGGCGCGCGACCTTCGCCGGAAATGGATCGGGCGCGTGATGATGCGGGAAGTCGAGCAGCTCGCAAAAAAAATGGATCGCACACGCGTCGTCGTCGACGACGCTCGCGACGCGCAGGAGTTCCTTCGCCGCGTCGGTTTCGAAAGTGAGGGGGAGAGATGGGTCAGAGTCGTGCGGTAGTCGCAGCATTCGTCGCCATTGCAGTGGTCGCGTGTTCGCAGACGCCGCCTCCGGCACCCGCGCCGGAACCGCTGCCGAAAGTCACGGCGAAAGCAACGCCGCGCGATCGTCGCGAGCTCGCACGCGAGGCATTGAAGCTGTACGACGAGAAGAACTGGACGGCCGCGATTCCTGCGCTGACAGAAGCAGCGCGGCAGTATCCCGAAGTCGCGCCATTCCTTCGACTGCGTCTCGTCGACGCGTATCTCAATTCGAATGACGCACAACACGCCGCGTCGATCGCTTCAGAAATTGTGGCGATCAGTGACACGACCGCGGCGACAGTCGCGCGTTTACGCTTGCCGGAGATTTACGCGAAGCTCGGCGATCGCGCTGCAACCGATGCCGCGCATCAACAGGCGATGCTCGTTCCCATCGACGAGCTCACGGAATCGGATTTCGTCGCGATGGCGACTGCGCTCGCGAAAGCAGGACGCACTGATCTCGCATCGGCAACGCGACTGCGTCTGCTCAATGACTACACGAACGGCCGATACACGGAGCAAACGTACGATTTCTTAAAAACGCAGATCGCGACATGGACGCCGGAACAGAAGCTCGCACTGGCGTCGAAGCTTGCAAAAGCGAATCGCTACGATCAGGCGCGCGAGCTCTTCGCGCAAATTACTGAGATGGCCGCGGAAGCGCGCATGCTGCATCTGCGCGCGCTGTTCAATTCGCGCAATTACTCGCAGGTTCTCAATGAGACGAAAGACGAGACGCTCACGGATCCGTCGCTGATTCTCTTGCGCGCACGCGCGGCGTGGCGCGACGATCAACGTCCTGAGTTTCTCGCCGGTCTTGCACAACTCGAAAAAGATTTTCCGACCAGCGCGCAGGCAAATGAAGCACGCATTCTTCGCGAAAAGTATTACGTCACGGACTAAATCTATTACGCGAAAGCAATCGCCGATCTAACGACCGCGATCGACAATGGTCTCGCCGGCAGCGACGGCGAAAATCTTTGGAACCTCGGCTGGACGTACACGCTCGCCGGTCGCGACGATCAGGCGCTCACTGTTTACGATCGCTACATTCGCTCGTATCCGGACGGTGACTGGAAAACAAATTCGCTGTTCTGGTCCGCGAAGACGCTCGATCGCCTCGGCCGCACTGCCGAGCGCAATGCGAAAGCGCGTCAGATCGTCGACGAATATCCGTTCAGCTATTACGCGTATCGCGCAAAGGAACTGTGGCCGGAGATTGCGTCGATGAACACACCGGCGACGCAACGCACGTTCCCCGATATCGATGCCGAGTTGATGAAAGTCACAGACGCGCGATTCGATGTCGTCGATGAATTGCTCGAGATCGGACTCAATCGTTCGGCTGCGCGTGAGATGAAAGTCGTCGCCGCAAAGTACGCGGACAATCCCGGCGTGCAGTTTCTGCTCGCGGATACGTACGTTCGCGGCGGTGAGCCGTTCAAAGCGAACGGCGTGTTGCAGCGCCAGTTCCGTTCGTTCATTCGTCACGGCGGCGCGAATATCCCGCAGCGTTTCTGGCAGATTCTCTATCCCCTCGCCTACTGGGAAACGATTCGCGCGGAAGCGGAGAAGCGCAGCCTAGATCCGTATCTCGTCGCGTCGATCATTCGGCAGGAGAGCGGCTTCGAGCCAACGACTGTTTCGAACGCGGGTGCGGTGGGTTTGATGCAGATCATGCCTGCTGAGGCGTCGCGCATTGGAAACGCGGGAGGCATCGGCGACATCACGCGCGACGATCTCTTCGTTCCTGAGAAAAACATTGCCGTCGGCGCCGCGGAGTATTCGCAAAAACTCGCGCTGATGAATGGCAATCACATCCTGGCGATCGCGTCGTACAACGCGGGCGAAGTCGCGGTGAGCTCGTGGCTCGCGCGCACGCCGATGACCGATCCGGATGTGTTCGTCGAATCGATCCCGTTCGCGGAGACTCGTTTGTACGTGAAGACGGTCACGCGAAATCGCAGCGAATACCGCCGGATCTACGAAAGCCCGGCACAGCCATGACAAGCCAATCTGGCACGACGATTGAGATGCTGCCCGGTTATGACTTTGACTTATTCGTAGAACCGGCTCCGCACGCCCGGACACGCGGAGTCGATTCAGAAACGGGCGGGAGTAATGACAGCATCAAGGCAGCACCTCAGTAAATCGCAGCAACGCCGCATCGGCGCCGCGCTCCTCTCCTCTCTCCTCACCCTCACGCTCCTTACCGCCAGCGCATCCGCACAGAGCACGGCACAGCTCGTTCTGCAGCGTGGCGATCACAACGACCATCCGGGCGAATACAAAGGCGTGGTCGATCTCGTCATCGATCCCGGCTTCGAAGGCGCCAAAGTTTCGATCGCCGTCGACGGACAAAGAATTGCCGAAGGTGTGCTTTCGCCGTATCACGTGATCGTCGACTTCGGTCCGCTTCCGGTGCAGCACAAGATCACCGTCACGGCCACGGGCGCAAAAGGCAAACGCGCGAAATGGATCGAGACGATCAATCAGGGCAATCTCCCGCTCAGCATCAAAGTGAAGCAAATCGAGGCACGCCTGTTCGAAGTGGAAGCGAACGCGCCGAAGGAAGATCCGATCGAGGTCGTGCAACTGTGGGAAGACGGGCGACTCGTCGCGGAGACACGCGAGGAGCCGTATCGCTTCGAGGTCGCGGACAGTTTGATCGCCAGCGGTTTCGTGCAAGTCACCGCGCGCACGAAAGGCGGCGAAGAGACCGCGGACTTCTGGTCGCCCGCGGGCAACATCGTCGCGGAAGAGATGCAGGTGCGCACGGTGCCGATCTTCGTCTCGGTCGTCGATCGCAATGGTCAGACGCGCGACGATGTCGATCGCTCGCAGTTCCGCATCATCGACAACGAGTCCGAGGCGAAGATCATCGAGTTCGGCAAAGCATTCGATCAGCCGATCTCGATCGCGCTGCTCGTCGATGCATCCGCGAGCATGACGGAATCGATGCAGCACGCATCGAAAGCAGCGATGGAGTTCGTGCAACGCGCATTGAAGGAAGGCGATCGTTGCAGCGTGACGGCCATTCAGGATGTGCCGCGACGCAAGCAGGCCATGACGAATGATCGCGGTGCGATCGAGGCAGCGCTGCGCGAGATCAAGCCGCTCGGACGCACGGCGCTCTACGACGCGGTGGCGAGCGCGATTCGCGAGTTGAAGGATGAGAAGAATCGCCGCGCAATCGTGGTGATGACGGACGGCGGCGATACGACATCGTCGTACAGCTATGACGATGTGCAGAAGATGGCGCGCGAAGCCGGCATCCCGATGTACTTCATCGCGTACGAAGGCGGCGACAACGAGCTGCGCGATCTCGATCGATTGAAGTATCTCGCGGCGGAAACCGGCGGATTCGTGGCCACGGCCACGCAGCAGAATCTGATGGCGCGCTACTCGGCGATCGAGAAGGATCTGCGCGCGCAGTTCGCGATTCTTTATCAGGTAAGTGACTTCGCGAAGCCGAATCAGTACCGAAAAGTGCGCGTCGTGTTGAGCTCGCCGAAGCTTGAGGCCAGAACGATCAAAGGGTATTTCACGCCGTAGTTGGCTGTGGAGTGCGGTAGCGCGAGCTACCGCTTTCGAA
>JBQCJC010000188.1:0-6249 GCA_051953135.1 Thermoanaerobaculia bacterium
GTGGTACACCGGGCGTAACGGGGGCGCGGGGGTCAACCCCGCCTACGATGCGGGGGGGCGGGCCGGCTTTAAAGCCGGCGCTCCGAAATGGACGCACGCGCCAAACCGCGTAGATCGCAAGTGCGAGCAGGATACTGCCCACTGACGATGTGTCAGGCTTCGTCTCGCCGAACTCCCACTTGCGCGCGTGCAGATACGGGACGAAATCCGTCGCGATGCGCGCAAGAACCTGATCGCCCGGTAATCCGTGCGGCGTGTTCTTGTAGAGCGTCATGCGCGTCGCGTGCTCCATCGTCTGCGGCGCGGCCTCGAGAATCGGCAGGATGAATATCGCGCTCAGCGCAAGCGACGTGAGTCCCGCCGCGATCGACATCAGAATCGCGCGGAGGTTCCTCAATGTCAGCACATAAGCACCGGCCACAAAGACGATGTGTACGGCGGTTTCCGGATGTCCGGACAGGAGGAGCAGCGTAAAGGCGCAGGTCAGGATTCCGTAGGACGCGCGGCGTGCGCCTAACAGCACGAACGGCAGGAACGTCCACGACAAACCGAGCGGCCATAGGATGAAGAACGCGATGGCAGTCGCACAGGTAAATCCAGCGGCGGCGATCATCGAAGAGCGCTCACTACAGCCAAGCTCGCGTGCGAAAAGAAATGCGCCGAGCGCGGCGAGAAAATGTGCGATCGCCGCGGAAAACGTAAGACTCAGCGGCACCGGTAAGAACAACGCGAGCAGCGTAAACGGTGAATAAGGCGCCGGCTGTGCGGACGCGGCGAGGATATCGCCGGACAGAATGAACGGATTCCACAATGGCCATTCGCCGTTTGCGATCGAATGCCGGACGGCCTGCCGCCACGGAATCATCTGGCCATAAAGATCAGACAGCATCGCATTGTGCAGCGCGCCGATGCCGTGCTCCTCTTTCATGTGATTGAGCGGCTGCGTCGTGTACGGCAAATCGATCGGGCCGTAGACGCGCGACGTCAGCAGCGCGTGTCCGACAAACACAAACGGCAATAGATAAAGGAGCAGCATCGCCGCGCGCGAGAGCGGCGTCACGAATCGATGCGCGAGTGCGAGCAGTGCGATCGCGGTGATTGTGTAGAGCAGTAAGGCCATCAGCGACGTGCGTACCTGAAGATCGTATAAAGGATCCACCACCCGGCTTTGAGGACGCCCGTGATGGTGCCGCTGATTTTCGATTGACCGACGCGCTTGCGATAACGCACCGGCACTTCGATGACGCGCGCGTTGAGGTGCAGTGCACGCACCTGCATCTCCACCGTCCAGCCGTAGCGACGATCGCGCATTGCAATGCGGTCTAACAACTCGCGGCGAATCGCGCGAAATGGACCTAAATCGGTGTAGCGGTGTCGATAAATCATCGCAATCAGCCGCGTTGCGAGCCAGTTGCCGAAGCGTTGTTGCGGCGTCAGGGCGCCGGCTTCGATCGTTTTACGCGCGCCAATGACGAGATCAGCTTCGCCGCGCTGGATCGGTCCGAGGAGCAGTGGGGTTTCGGCCGGGTCATCGGAACCGTCGGCGTCCATGAAGAGCACGACGTCGATATCGGGTTTCAGTCGCGTCAGGCCGCCGGCGCAAGCCGCACCATATCCGCGCTCCGCAACATGCACGACCTCGGCGCCGCTCTGACGCGCGATTTCGGCGGTCGCGTCGCGACTCCCGTTATCGCCAACGATCACGTCGCGCACAAGATTGCGGTCAATCGACGCGAGCAATGCGCCGATTGCCGATTCTTCATCGAGAGCGGGGATGACGAGGGCGACCGGCACGGTCGCACATTCTCGCGCAAAAACAAATCGGGCCGCTGTGGGGAGCGGCCCGATTTGAAAATGGGTCCGGGACGAGAGTCGACGCTATGGACGGCTTGTGGGCAGCCGTATGGTCAGCCGTGGGTGATCGAGAGAGAGAGATTCGCAGGCCCCGCGACTTCGTCAGATCCGCTTCGGAGAGCTGCCAACCCTCACCGAACCCAAATGCATGATAGTGCATTTAATCCGGACTGTCTACTCTTCCTTCATTCATGACTCGCATCCGAGCCTTCACCGCCGCAAAATTAACCGGCGGGAGAAATATCCAGCACCCAAAAATCCAACAACCACGGCAACGATGCTCAGAGTTTTCGCGGTTCCACCAAACAAATTCGGGTAGCGCACGAGATTCAGGACGAGGATTCCGCTGACGATCAGATAAAGCGCAATGCGGACCGCGTAGAGAATCGGAGCCGGTCTGCGCGAGCGAATCGTGTCGCTCCACAGAATCCAAAGCATCACCGTGATGGCGGCCATGGCCATGGCCGTCGGGTTCATCGTCATCATCCGAGTGTTCCGTAGGCCTCGGCGTCGTATCCGAAGATCGCTTTTTTCTTCGATAAGACCAAAGGCCGGCGCATGAGATTGGGCTCCTCGAGCATCAGATCAATGGCCGCGGATTTCGTGAGTTTCTTCACGTCGAGACCACGCGCTTTGAATGCGGGACTGCGTGTGCTGACGACGTTTTCGAGCCCGTGCTCGTCGATGAGTTGCGACAGTAATTCGCGAGACGGACGTACTTTTGCGAGATTGCGTATCACGAGCTCGTATCCGCGACCTTCCAGGTCACTGACCGCCTTGCGGCAGCTCGTTCACGTCGGTTTGAGATAGATCTCCAGCGTTTTCGTCATTTCTTCCTCACCCACCATTGATTGGCATTGGCACTCGCCTTCTGTTCGGAGACGGGAGCGTCCGTGACGTATTTCGGTGCGAGCTCGGCAATGAGCGCCTGCACGTCTGGCGTGCAGGTGCCGCCACATTGTCCAGTCGTCGCGGTCGTGCGCGTTGCGACCTGCGCGAGGGTGTGTGCGCCTTCGCGGATCGCGCGCTCGATCGTCTTGTATTTAATGTTGTTGCACCGGCAGATGGTCTTCAGACCACGAATGGCCGGATGCAGGGACTCGTTGTCATCCATTCCGCCCGCCCTTAACACCCCCGCCCGGACCCGGCTTCCCGACCTTCGGCTTCGCGCGTGAGACGGAAGCCGACGCGGCCGAAGCGGGAAGGCGCAGCTTCGGCAGGGCGCGCGACAACGAGAACGCGCCGCTCGCCGAGCGCTGCTTGCCGACTTTCGGGCTTTTCATTCGCGACATGCTACCGCTTCGGCGGCAATGTCGCGTTCGCGAAATCAATGCAACGCGAGCTCGCGCACGCGGTCGTAGCAGGAGCCGATGTCGCGACTCAGAACTTTGAGGACTTCGAGCCAGAGGCTCGGCGAGGCGTTGAGGACTTCGAGAAATTTGTCTTTCGCGATGAAGCCGAGAACGGTGTCTTCGCTGCCGACGGCGGTGTAGTCGTAGGTGCGCGAGGAGACGGTGGCGTTGAGGCCGAGGATGGTGCCGAGGGTGTACATGCGGACGGGTGCGTCGGGCTGCGCGCCGAAGTGCATGTCGACCGCACCGGCGAGAACGATGTGAACGCCCGACGGCCAGTCGTTCTCGGTGAAGATCACGGTGCCGTTCGGAACTCGACGCAATTCCTGGTAGGGAGCAAGCGCGTGCACGAGCGCGGCGTTCGCGAGCTGCGCACCGTCATGGGCAAAGACAGGTTTCGCATTCATGCCCGTCAACGTACGAGAGCCGAGGAGGGCGGATCGGTGACTACGGCAACTTCGAATTGTGACGAACGCCACCCTTCCATCCAGCGCGTTGCGCATGCGAGTTGGAGGTCGTAGAATGCGCGCCGCACTCAGGAATTTCTTCCTGCGTGCGATGTTAGCGATCTCGCTCTCGTGGGGCCGTAGCTCAGCTGGGAGAGCGCCTGAATGGCATTCAGGAGGTCAGGGGTTCGATCCCCCTCGGCTCCACCATCAAACTCCGGAATTTCTTCGAAGCGGCCGAAAGGCCGCTTTTGTTTTTGCGCGGAAACCGGTGCAGCAAAGTGCACGCTGCGTTCGCCTCGCGTGGGATGTCGGATAGTGCACAAAAAGCGGCCGCTCGTTGGGTTTGCGGCATGCCCGATCAATCCGTATAGCGAAGCGCCACGCGCTGCTGTTGGTCTCCGACAGGATGCTCCAGATGCGAAGCTCGCCTGCCGGAACAACGGAGACCGCGACTTCCGAGCCCTCCGGTACGTTGATCAAAAGCGAATCGAGTCCCAGTTCGAGCGCCAATGGACGAACGGGCAAGGACACGGTTCCTTGATAATCGGACATCATCCGCTGTTGCACAGAGAGCGGATGCACCTCGTCATAAATGAACTCCCACGGTCGAAAATACGGTGGGATATTCGCCTGAATGCGCACCCGCACCTTTGCATTATCGGCGGCGAGATCGAGCGAATAAACGCGCAGCGTCAGCCGTGAAGATGCATTCCGCGTCAGGTCCATGAAGTAACCCGTGCGATTTGCGAATGCATCTTCGCGCACGACCGGGACCGCGACTTCTTCACGCGAATGTCGTTCCTCGACGATCGCCGTCAAATGAATGGTCTGTGCGACATCGGACGGAATGTACGCGATCGTACCGGGTGGCTCATTTACCGATCGCGGCACGAGCAGAGGAATCGGCTGCGACCGCGCTACGCCCGGCGGCACGAACGTCACGAGAAATCCGATCAGTTCCGTCTCGCCTGGTAATTCACCGACGGCGGTCACGCGCGTGTTCCAGACCGTACCGAACGCGCCGGGCGTGGCATCGGCCGCAAGCGGGATCAATCGGCGTTCATACGTTTGAGCCTCCATCAACGACGCGAACGTGATGAAGATCAAAACCTGAATTCGTCGGATCATGAGACACCTCTGAAGTTAAGAACAGCAAGCGCGCCGCTTGCCCGGCAGGATCTGATAAACGAGATGATTCGGCGTCGAGCTCAGCATCGCGGGCGCATCCGGGTTATCTCGAATGATGTTCTTCGTCGAGTTTTCGTGGATGTAGGTTTCGACCATACCGGGTGTGATGTTGCCGAAACGGGCCAATGTCAATGCCGCGAGTCCGGAAACGATCGGCGTGGCGGCCGATGTCCCCTGCCAGTTTTCATCGACGGAGTTGTAGCCTTGTGCGACGAGGCCGGGACCGCCCGGTGCGAAGACATCGACACACTGACCCGTATTCGAAGCAAACGTCTGCCCGTCGGGTGCGATGCCGAAGAACGACACACGATCATTCCGATCGGACGCCGCAACCGTAATGGCACTGTAGCCGTGCGGATTGTTCTGAATGAACGCCGGATTGCCGGTTCTTTGCGGCGATCGCGTGCAGGCACTCCTGCCATTGTTGCCCGCGCCTACGACGACTACGATCCCGGCCGCAACGGCATCGCGAACCGCGGCGTCAATCCCGTCGCGTGATGCGTACTCGAGACTGATGTTCACGACGGACAACGATCCGGGATTCGCGTTGTGACGTTGTGCGATCCAATTGAGAGCGCTGATCAATCGATCCGGTCCGGAGTCGCTCGTACCACAAGCAGTCCGCACATTGACCAGCTTCGCGCCCCTGGCGACGCCATAGACACTGCCACCAACCGTGCTCGCGACCTGTGTGCCATGCCCATTGGGCGTGAAACAGTCTTGCGTGCCCGTTCCAACAAACGACTTGTGCTCGCTGATTCGGCCTGCGAGATCGCCGACTTCATCAACACCACTGTCGACGATGTACACGAAGACGTCAGAACCTCTGCTCGCTCAACTGGCGCTTCGGTTACCAGACCAATCGGACTTTCGTAACGACGTCCACTTCCGGAAGCTCGCTCACTGCGACCACGGCGCTGGCGGGCAACTCGATCGCAAATCCACCGAAAACTTCGGTATAGACATCGATCACTCGCCCTTTGTACTTCGCCGCAATAGTCGTGCGCCGTCTTTGATCTTCACATCGACGATGTACACGTCTTTCACCTTGCGCTGACTGAGAGCGCTGAATCTTTCCACCGAATACGTCTTGAAGAAACCAGTCATTCGCTTGTGTAAGGATTAAGTGCCTTCATGCAAAGTGACTGTGCTCTGCCGTCTAACAGCGGCACGAGGCGTGCGGATCGCAGGCCTCTCTCCCCTCGAGTTCCCCCACTCCGACTTGCATCCCGCCGGTCTCTTCTGTACCATCCTTTCAACTGACAGCAGCGCACGAAAAGCCGGGATCCGTCCCGGCTTTTTTTGTTTGCGCGCGTTGGTGCGGGTTCCGGGGTCGGAAATTTGGGAGGGAGAGAGGGATGACGACGGAAGAGATTCGGCGATTGGCGAGGCGGAAGAATTGTCCG
>JBQCJC010000189.1:0-5272 GCA_051953135.1 Thermoanaerobaculia bacterium
GGCTTCTACACGGATCCGTATTCGAATTTCGGCCGCCTCAGTTATGAAATGTGGCGCGCCTGCCGGCTCGTAGTCGACACCGGCATTCACTCGATGGGCTGGTCGCGCCAACAGGCAATCGATTACATGGCCTCGCGCACGGCATTACCGCTGCACGAAGTCACGACTGAGATCGATCGCTACATCTCCTGGCCGGGACAGGCGCTCGCCTACAAGCTCGGCGAATTAAAGATCAAGGAATTACGCAAACGCGCCGAATCGCAACTCGGCGACAAATTCGATTTGCGCGAATTTCATGATGTCGTGTTAGGCAGCGGATCGATTCCATTGACCGTACTGGAGACGAATATCGATCGCTGGATCGAAAAGAAGAAGCGCTAGACCAGCGCTCGAACCTCGTTCCACAATCGATCCGCAAGCTCCTTGCGATCGGCGGCGACTACACTGCCGCCGAATTGCAGCCTCACATCGATGTGCGGCAATTGCAATAACGTCCACGCGTGCTCCACAAGACCGATCTCACCGACCCACGGCACCTGCTCTTGTGCATAGCGAATTCCCGCGTAATGTACGGGCAGGCCACTGCGCGCCGCGCCGTCGAGCAGCGCGGGCTTGAACGGCAGGACATCCTTGCCATCGCCGTTCATGCCTTCAGGGAAGAGCAGTACGCCAAGGCCGGAGCTCAATGCTTCTTCGATGATGCCGCTGACGCGCACTGCATCGCGGCGCGAGGTGCGATCGATGAAAATCGTTCCGACAGAGCGCGCCAGTAAACCCAATCCCGGCCAGTTGCGCACTTCCGATTTCGCAATGAACGCCACGTCGACGAATTGCGAGAGCAGCAAGATGTCGAGGTAGCTGACGTGATTCGCGACCATCAGGAACGCGCCGCGCGGAGGCTCGCCCGTTCTGCTGATGCGCATGCCGAAGCAACGAGCGAGTGACCGCGCCCACGCGCGCACCATGCGATTGCGCCAGCGCAGCCCGCGTCGAAACAGCACTCGGCCGCCGATGTAGACGAAATAAAGAATCGCGCTCGACAGTGCGATTCCGGCCGTCCGCAGAAAGGCGCGCAACTTCATGCTGGAAGCGCGGATGTTAACAGGCGTCCTCGAAACGTGCGATGCTCCGCGCATGAGCGACCGAACCAAGACGCTGATCATCACCGGCGGTACCGGCGGCCTCGGACCGGATGTCGTCGCGCGACTCTCGAGCAATTACCAGTGCGTGCTGCTCGCGCGTCACGCGGATGCGCCAAACATTTTAAAGGCCGACCTCAATGACGAGACGAGCATGCGCAATGCAATGGCGGAGGCAGTTCAACGTTTCGGCGCGCCGTATGGACTCGTGCACATGGCCGGTGGATATGCGGGTGGTCATGTGACGGAGACGTCGCTCGATGTGTGGCAGAAGCAAATTGCGCTCAATCTCACGGGCGCGTTCGTCGCGATTCGCGAAACGCTCGCGGTAATGAATCGCAATGAGCCGGGGCGCATTGTGGCGATCAGTTCCGAGGCGACAGTGGCGAAGGCGGCGTTCGCGGCGGCGTATACGATCTCGAAGACCGGCCTCAATACACTGATCGAATTAACCGCGAAAGAACTGGCCGATACAAAAATCACCGCCAACGCCATTGTGCCCGGCACGCTCGATACGGCTGCATCACGCGAGTCGATGCCGAACGCGAAGCGCGTCCCGCTCGATCGCGTCGCCTCGGCGATTGAATATCTGTTATCCGACGACGCGTCGAACATCAGCGGCGCGTTGATTCCGCTGCGCGCGTCATGACACCAGCACTTCGTCGATCTTGATCTCGTTCTGCAGTGTTTTCGCGACGGGACAACGATGCGCGATCATCAGCAGCTTCTGGCGCTGCTCCTCGCTGAGCGTTCCTTCGAGTTTGATCTCGACGCGGAAGCGGTGAATGAATCCCTGTGTCGACGTGCAATCCGCACAGTCGCGCACGTGCTGTCGATCGTGTGAGACGCGTACCTCGACGCCTTCGAGCGGAATCTTCTCGCGCTTCGCGTAGAAATCGAGCGTCATCGCCGTACAGCCGCCAAGTGCGGCCGCGAGCATGTCGTATGGCGTGGGACCTTCGCCTTTGCCGCCGACATCCGCCGGCTCGTCGAGGATCCAGTGATGCGGACCCGCTTCGACTTCGCTGCGGAACGAGCCATGCGCGCGCACAACCACGGACTTCGTGCTCATGCATTCATTGTCCGCGATTTGATCTGCGCCTGCATGGGTAGGGATTTTGCCCGCTGCTCACTCTCCTCAGGTGGCGCAATGAACGATCTCGAAGTTCCGGTCCTCGATGAGTGTCTGTCGTGCGCGACGACGCTCGATTCTCACGCGGATGAAATTCTCTGCGATCGCTGCTCGCACGCACTGCAGGAGATGTGGCTCGCGATCGGCGCGATGTCGAGCGAGGCGATGTACATGACATAAAGGAAACGGCGGGCCAGAGCCCGCCGTTCACTTCGTATGTCGTGAATCTCGCGCCGCTTACGCGACGCTGACTTCGCGCGGTTTGTGCGCATCGCGCAACACACCCGGCGCGCGGTGCGACAGATACTCTTCCTGCGAAAAGTCGTCGACTTGAATCGCGGCGTTGCGCAACTCTTCCGCGCGCAAGAGCACCGCGTGCTCGTCATTCGTAATCAAGCCCTTCTCCAACGCCGACGCGTACAACGCCGCGCCCTTCGCTTTCGGCAACGTCTTCGCCTTCACCGCTGCGCGCACTTTCTTGTCGATCGCTTCGGCGCGCTTCACGACGCGGAACGCTTCTTCGAGCAATCCAAGTTGCTCGACGCTGTTGTCGGGCACGTAGATGCCGTCGGTGTGACGCAGTCGCTGTTCGCTGTCTTCGAGAATCAGTGACGCGATCTTGTGCGTGTGTTTGTCGTTCGCTTCACCCGCGAGCGCATTGAGGTTCGACCACATGCGCAGCGGCCCCGCGAAGAACCACGTCAGTCCCGGCACCGGCAGATTGCCGAAGATGCCGTCGAATGCCTTTTGAATTTCGTACAGCGCGTGATTCATCGTGAAGTGGACGAACGGCAAGTCTTCCTTGCGACGTCCTTCTGCTTCGTAGCGACGCAGTACCGCGGTGCCGATGTACATCCACGAAAGCACGTCCGCGAATCGGCCGGTGAGTTTTTCCTTGAGCTTCAACGAACCGCCGAGCGCGCCCATGGCGATGTCGGCCATGATCGCGAACGTGGCCGAGGCCCACGCGAGTTTGCGGTAGTAACGCGCGGTGCTGCCGCTGACGGGACTCGATGCGAGCAATCCGCGCGTGAGCGAGAGTCCGATCGCACGCGAGAGGTTGCGCACGATGTGGCCGATGTGACCCCAGAACGCTTTGTCGAAGGCCTTGAGATCGCGCGCGGCGATCGCTTCGACTTCGGCGAGCGCGTACGGATGCGCGCGCAGTGCGCCTTGTCCGAAGATGATCAGCGTGCGCGTGAGGATGTTTGCGCCTTCGACGGTGATGCCAATCGGCGTCGCGACATAGAAGTGCGCGAGAAGATTGCGCGGTCCGCGCGAGATGCCGGAGCCGCCGGCGACATCCATCGCATCGTTGATGAGTTTGCGGCCGATCTCGGTGGAGTTGTATTTCGCCATCGCGGTGACGACCGCGGGCTTGATGCCTTTGTCGATCGCGCCGAGGGTGTAGCGGCGCATCGCTTCGAGGAGATAGTTGAAGCCGGCGATACGCGCGATCGGCTCTTCGATGCCTTCGAACTTACCGATCGGTAACCCGAACTGTTTGCGAATGGTGGCGTATGCGCTGATGACGCGCGTGCCGATCTTCGCGCCGCCGGTGCTCTGCGCGGGGAGCGAGATGCCGCGTCCGGCCGCAAGCGATTCGGTGAGCATGCGCCAGCCTTTGCCGCAGCCTTCGACACCGCCGACGACTGCATCGATCGGGACGATGACGTCGTGTCCCTGGGTCGGGCAGTTGTAGAACGGTGTGCCGAGCGGATCGTGGCGACGGCCGATGACGACGCCCGCCGTGTTGGTCGGAACGAGCGCGCAGGTGATGCCGAGGTCTTCGCCCTGGCCGAGAAGGTTTTCGGGATCTCTGAGTTTGAACGCGACGCCGAGCAGTGTGGCGATCGCGGCGAGGGTGATGTAGCGCTTGTTCCAGTTGAGGCGAATGTAGAGCTTTCCGTCTTCGCCTTTGAAGAGTGTGCCGTTCGAAGTAATGGAGCCGGCGTCGGAACCCGCGCCGGGTTCAGTGAGTGCGAATGCAGGGATGTCTTCACCGCTGGCGAGTCGCGGGAGCAGGCGTTTTTTCTGTTCGTCGGTGCCGTAGTGCATCAACAGTTCCGCGGGTCCGAGGGAGTTCGGAACCATGACGGTGATGCACAGCGGGATGGAGCGCGTGGCGAGTTTCATGATGACTTCGCTGTGCGCGAGTCCGCTGAATCCGAGGCCGCCGTACTCTTTCGGGATGATCATGCCGAGGAAGCGCTCGCGTTTGATGATGTCCCACGCGGCCTGCGGCAGTTCGCGGCCTTCCCACACTTCCCAGTCGTCGACGACGGCGCAGAGCTCGTCAACGGGTCCGTTGACGAAGTCCTGTTCTTCTTTCGTGAGGGATGGATAGGACTCGGCCATGAGTTTGCGGAAGTCCGGTTTTCCGGAGAAGAGCTCGGCCTCGGCCCAGACGCTGCCGCTTTCGATGGCGGTGCGTTCGGTCTCGGAGATCGTGGGCATGATCGGTCCGAGGATTTTCATCACGATGCTCGAGACGAGCGCGCGACGAATGGGGGTGATGAGGAAGATGAGCATGATGGCGGCGTAGGTGGCGAGCAGCCACATCGGCGCGCCAAAGCCGATCAGGATCGCTGCGCCCGCGAGGGCCCATACGAGGAGCGGTGCGCCGGCGAATCCAATCGCGAGCAGCACGAGGAGCGAGCCAATGGCCCAGAGCGCGGGCAGGCGCTCGAGGAACAGGCCGTGGAATGAGTTGAAGATCTGCACTTGTGCCTCCGTCAGTCGAGAGCAACAAGCTTGACTGAATGGCTATTCATTTTGCAAGCCGCCACGGGCCGGCACGGCCGGCAGCGCTGGTTGCTTCGCTTCGGCACGTACGGCTGCCAAGTGGGCGACCGTCGTGCGAAGGCTCATCCGTAGCGAAGCTCGCGCCAAGAGGAAGCGCGAGATCGAAGACGATGCGCGAGATCGAAGGCGATGCGCATAATCGAAGGCGACGCACGAGATCAAAGGCGCTGCGCGTAATCGAAGGCGATGCGCGTAA
>JBQCJC010000190.1:0-11887 GCA_051953135.1 Thermoanaerobaculia bacterium
CGGGCTGAGAGCCCGCCGCTCCACTTGTGATGCACAATCGCGATTCATGCATCGCGATCTCTTTCCCATCACGAACAACCTCACCTACTTCAATCACGCTGCCGTGGGTCCGCTCTCCGTTCGTGCGTGTGAGGCGATGGAGAAGCACGCGCGCGATCAGCGCGATTTCGGCGCGTTGCATTGGCGCGACTGGTATGCCGAGTACGACCGGGTTCGCGAGGCCGCGGGCAAGATCATCGGCGCGCAGCCGAGTGAAATCGCGATTCTGAAGAACACGTCCGAGGGGTTGTCGTTCGTGGCCGGGGGATTGCGGTGGCACGAGGGAGACAACGTCATCACGACGGCGATGGAGTTCCCGTCGAACTGGACGCCGTGGCTGGCGTTGAAGCCTCGCGGTGTCGAGACGCGCGTCGCAGCGAGCGCGACTGTCGAGCACATCGCACCGCTGATCGATGCGCAGACGCGCATCGTCTCGGTCTCATCCGTCGCGTTTCACAACGGATTCACCGCGGATCTCGATGCAATCGGTGCGTTGTGCGCGCAGCACAGCGTTTTGTTTTGCGTCGATGCGATTCAGAGCGTCGGCGTGTTGCCGATCGATGTGCATCGATCGCGTGTGCACTTTCTTGCCGCGGATGGACACAAATGGATGTGCGGCCCCGAGGGAGCGGCGCTGTTCTTTGTGTCGAGAGAGGTGCTCGAGCAGTTGCAGGTCATCGAGCATGGCTGGACGAACGTCGAGCGCAAAGGACGATTCATCAACTGCGGAACCGAGCTACAACCCGACTCGCGTCGCTTCGAAGCGGGCTCGCTCAACACGAACGGCGTTTATGGATTGCGCGCGGCGTTGGAACTGCTGTTAGAGATCGGCATCGAGACGATTTCAAGCAGCGCGTTAGGCGTAACGAATCGTCTCGCCGATGGAATCGAGGATGCCGGATGGACCCTCGGCACTCCACGACCGATCGCATCCGCGATCGTCGCCGCAATTCCACCGACAGTAGAAAACGGCGCTGAAAAGTCGCTGCTGTGGTACCACCGCAAACTCGAAGAACAAGGCATCGTTTGCGCGCCGCGCGAAGGAATGCTTCGGGTTTCGCCCCATTTCTACAATGACTCGCACGAAGTCGATCGCGTGGTGAGCACGTTACGCGCGTTATCATCAACGGCATGACACCGTTGGCGTTGGTTCTCGTTGCGATCGCGCTGTTGCTGGGCGCGATGGTGGGGTGGATGGCCGGGAGCGCGAGAAAAAGCGCGGAGGCAGAGCGTGCGCGCGCCGAACGCGATCTCGCAATCGCGGAGCGGCAGCGCAGTGAATCGCTCGCACAACAGGAGCGTGAGCGCAGCGAGGCACTGGCGCGGAGTGAGCGCGAGCGCAGCGAAACGCTGGCGCGCAATGAACGCGAGCGCACAGAGCTGTTGTTGCGTAGCGAACGCGAGCGCAGTGAAGCCGCCCGCGCAGAAATGCAGGCGCGCGTCGAAGAAGCGCAGCAGTTGCGCGTCGCCGCGGAAACACGAGTGGTCGAAGTCGAAGAGCGGCTCACGAATCACAAGCAGACCGAAGAGACGTTCGCCGCGCTTGCACATCGCGCGTTTCGTGCGGTGGCGGAGTCGCTCGTACAAACGAGCAAGACGCAGATCGACGGCTCGCTCGAAACGAAGAAGGCCGAGATCGACGCGCTGCTCAAGCCGATGCGCGAAATGGTCGAGAGCTATCGCGGCGAGTTGCAGCAGAGCGAGAACGCACGCAACGCGATCTACGGCGGGTTGCAGGAGCAGATCAAGAATCTCGTCACGATTCAGGAAGCAGCGCAGCGCGAAGCGTCACGACTCGCGACCGCGCTCACGTCGCCAACAGTGCAGGGCTCGTGGGGCGAGATGTCGCTCAAGCGCTGCATCGAGCTCGCGGGGATGAGCGAGTACTGCCGCGATTTCGAAGTGCAGCAGACGTTCATGACCGAGGAAGGACGGCGTTTGCGTCCGGACGTGATCGTGCATCTGCCGAATCAGAAGGTGATCGCGGTCGATGCGAAGGCGCCGCTCACGGAGTACATCAGCGCGTGCAATGAAACGGATGAGTCGCGCAAACGCGCGCTGCTCGAACAGCACGCAAAGAATCTGCGTCGTCACATCGATGCGCTCGCGAAACGCGACTATCAGTCGAGCATCGGCGAGACGCTCGATTTCACGGTGATGTTCATCCCGGGCGAGCATTTCCTCTCCGCGGGACTCGCCACCGATCTTGGGTTGCTCGAGTACGCGGCCGAGCGACGAATCTTCCTCGCCTCGCCCACTGTTTTGTTGCCGCTGCTGCGCGCGGTAGCCGCGGGTTGGAAAGCGGAGAAGACGGAAGAGAACGCGAAGAAGATGCACGACGCGGCCGTGGAGTTGTTCACGCGCTTCGTGAATGTGATGGATCACCTCACCGCGGTCGGCGAGCAGTTGCGCAGAAGCGTCGAGAGCTACAACCGCGTGATTCGTTCGGTCGATACGCGGTTGTGGCCGAAGGGCGAAGAGCTGCAACGCATGTCCGGCAGCGGCAAGGAACTCGGAGAGCTCAAGCAACTCGAAGCCGTGCCGCTGGAGTCTTCGAAGCTGCGGTTAACGATGCAGCAGGAAGAACCAGGGGTTGTGGTTCCGATGCGAGATTAAGCGGAACGCGTCCTCGGAGCGCCGCCGCCCCGGCGGCTGGATCGGCGGCGCCTACGCCGCCGTGAGGAACGCGAACGATCGATCGGCGACGCGGGCGTCGCCGATCCAGCCGGCGTTGGCGCCGGCGCTCCGCCTAGATTTCGCGCGCTTCTTTCGCACGCACAACGAACACCATTCCTGCCACCACCAGAATCACCGAGATCACCTGCGCGACGGTGAAGCCGCCGAAAAAGCGATCGTCCTTCGCGCGAACGATCTCCACCAGGAAGCGTTCTATGCCGAGCATGATCAGGAACAGGCCCCATGCGAGGCCGCGTCCGTGTGGC
This sequence comes from Thermoanaerobaculia bacterium, assembly GCA_051953135.1. Classification (GTDB taxonomy): domain Bacteria; phylum Acidobacteriota; class Thermoanaerobaculia; order Gp7-AA8; family Gp7-AA8; genus QHVT01. The sequence continues at coordinate 2,982 of JBQCJC010000190.1, forward strand.
TTGCGATTCAGCCACATCAGCACGCCGAACATGATCAGCGCGGCGGTCGTTTCGTAGAGCTGCGTCGGGTGGACCTTCAGCACCTGATAGCCGGGGATCGATGGATCGACGTTCACGCCGAAATCGCGCAGCGAATCCGCGGTCGTCGGCGGTGCGCCTTTGGGAAACGCGACGCCGTACCACGCATCCGTCGGACGTCCGTAGTCATCGCCGACGAGAAAACATCCGATGCGGCCTAACGCGTAACCGATCGACAACGCGGGCGCGGTTGCATCCGCCGCGGTAAGGTAATCGACCTTGTGGCGCCAGATCAGAAACGAGCACGCGAGGAAGCCGCCGATCAAGCCGCCGTACCAGACGAGACCCGCGCGATCGAACAGCAGGTGCCAGTCCTTGAAGAGAATCGCGTAGTAAACCTTCGCGCCGACGATGCCGCCGATCGCGGCGTAGACGACCATCGAGGAGGCGAGCTCCTCGCCGAGTCGATAGTGCTTGAATTGCTTGGCGAGAATCCAGCCGGCCGTGACGAACGCGAGGAACATCATCAGCCCGAACGTAGTGAGCTCGAATTGACCGATCTTGATGAGGGTAGGAAACATTTGCGCGGCGGAGCTTAACTCATCGACCGGCCGCAATCGCCGAGCCGACGAACGGAATCACGGTCGAAAAACCGATCGGCGGCGGCGCGATCGCGTTCGTGCTCGCCGTCCCCCACTGCGTCACTCCGTACGGAAGGAGCTCCGCAAAGTCGTACATCACGCCGCGGAACGCGAATGGCCGGCTCCACGTGAGCACCGACGAGAACACGTTCGACTGCGCGACGTTCGCGATCGCGACACCGGCCACGATCGACGTACGCCGAAACGTCGCGATGCGTTCTCCCGCGCCGAACGATTGCGGATCGTCGTAATTCGCGACCGGCGAATCCTGCAGGTAGATGCTGAACTGACCCACGGGATCGATGCCGATCTTCAGATCGCCGTTGTAGAAATCGGTCGGCGTGAACGGCTCCGCGAGAAACGTGAAATTGCTCGTGAGATCGGCGCCGATGATGGGCAGATGCAGGAAGTAACCGGCGTCGTAAATCGCGCTGCTGTTCGTCGGAACATAAAACCGGCCGCTGACGTACCACACGACCTGTCCCGTCGGCACGCTCATGCCGTGGCCTTCTCCAGCGTCGCTTTCTGATCGCTGATGAAGCGGAACACTTCGACTTTGCCGGCCTGATCGAGATGTTGCGAGACTTCGAACAGTTGCACGGAGAGCAGCGTGTTCAGACCTTCGTCGAGCACGGTCTTGCGGCGCTCGAACGGCAACTCCGAGATGTTCGCAATGAGCATGTTCTCGTCGAAGCGGCCGTACTGATCGAAGAACACGCCGGCCCACAACTCATCGGTCTCGGCGTTCTGCAGAATCGTCATGAAGATCTCGCGCGCCTGATCCTCGCCGACGCGTTTCTCCAGCGCTTCGAAGAGACGGCCGAACATGTCGTTGTAGGTCGAGATGACTTTGAGCAACTCGGGTGAATCTTCGACGTCGAGGAAAACCGGGCGGAACGATTTCTCTTCGGGCGCGATCTCGATGAGTCGCGCGGACAGCAATTGAAAGAGGATGCGCGTGACTTCGAACTCGGTGAGATCGCTGCGGCCCGTGAGCTCGCGGACGTTGAGCGTGCCGTCGATGTTCGTGTAGACCGCCATCTCGACATCGGTCATGTCGAGCGCGCCGAAGTCGGGCACGGCGCCGGGGAGTTTCACGAAGATCACATCGAGATTCGGGATCTTCTCGCGGATGCGCGCCGTCTCATCGAGGCGGCGGATGCCTTCCATGATCACGCTCGAGGTGTTGATCTGGAGCATGATCCGTTCTTGCGCGAGGTCTTCCGTCGAGTCGTACAGCGCGAACTCGCCGTCTTTCCACGCGAAGAGCGAGTAGATGATTTCGAGGACCTGATTCTTGACGCCCCACCACAAGTCTTTCGGCGAGATTGCGCCCATTTGCACGAGCAACTTGCCGTGGCGCAGTTGCGGCGTGACGCGGCGCTTCGACTCGTCGTACTGCTGCTGGGTGATCTTTCCGTTGCGCAGGAGAAATTGTCCGAGGGAGTGTTCGGGGGAGTTTGAGGAAGCGAAGACGATCTCGCCCTCGCGCCAGTGGATCGAACGCTCGAGGTTCGTGCGACGCACGACGAGCTTGCCTCCGGCTCGGATCATCGCCAGGAAGCTGAGGACGTCAGGAAGCTGAATCCTCGTGAGATCGCCCTGCAGAACAGGTTTGTCGGACATGCTTGCGGTTGCGGACCGAAGTCGGTCACAACAATGCCATGCGAAACCGGAGAGGGGCAAGGAGTATTGCGGGGCGGGCGGAGCGCTGGCTTTCAAGCCGGCCGGGTCGCCGCGCTCAGCGCGGCTGCCGGCTGGAAGCCGGCGAACCGGCCGGCTCGGAAGCCGGCGCTCCGAGCTTCGCCGTCGGCACGCGCTACGCGTGTTTCATCCCTGGACACGGCCGCCTGCGCTGGCGGTCGTCGCGAAGGCGACGCGCGACGAACGTCGGCACGCGCTACGCGTTCATCCTCTCGCCCGAGGCACCAGGTCTCGCAAAACATCCACGGTGCGATCGAGCTCTTCCCTCGTCGTGAATCGCGACAACGAGAACCGCACCGTCGATTTTGCTTCCTCCGGCGTCAAGCCCATCGCGAGCAACACCGGACTCGGTTCAATGCGCCCCGACGAACAGGCGGATCCCGTCGAAACCGCGATCCCCGCGAGATCGAGTCCGATCACGATCCCTTCCCCATCCGCACCGTGAAACGTCACATTCGACGTATTCGGCAGGCGCGTGACATTGCGGCCGTTGATCGTTACATCGACGAGCGCAGACTCGAAGTGATCGCGCAGCGGAGCGATGTCGACGTGCGGCAATGACGCCGCAACACCGAACGCCACCGCGAGCGGCACGTTCTCCGTCCCCGCTCGACGCCGCCGTTCCTGCGCGCCGCCGAACAGATGTGCGCTCATGTTCGTGCCGCGACGCACGTACAGCGCACCGATGCCTTTCGGCGCGTGCAGCTTGTGCGCGCTCATCGAAAACGTATCGCAGCCGATCGCTTCGACATCGACGCCGATCTTCCCCGCGGCTTGCACACCATCGACGTGAAAATGAATCTTTCGCGCACGTGTCGCCGCACCGATCTCTGCAACCGGCTGCAGCACGCCGGTCTCATTGTTCGCCATCATCACGGTGACGAGTCGCGTGTCATCGCGCATCGCATCGATCACAGCGGACGCATCGACAACACCATCACGCGACGGCGCCACGAACGTCACGTCATGGCCGCGACGCTCGAGCTCGTGCACCGCTTCTGCAACAGACGGATGCTCGATGGCGCTCGTGACAATGTGGAAACGTCCCTCGCGCGGCACGGCTCCAAAAATGGCCGCATTGTTAGACTCGGTTCCGCCGCTGGTGAACACGAGCTCCCGCGCGGTCGCGCCGATCAAACGTGCGACCGACTCGCGTGCGCTTTCGATCGCTCGGCGCGCAGACTGGCCTTCTCGATGAACCGACGATGCATTCCCGTAGACGTCGCGCAGCGAGCTTTCGAGCGCGCGGAGCACGTCCGGGTGAATGGCCGTCGTAGCGTTGTTGTCGAGGTAAATCCGCATCACACTGGCAAAACCATCATGAAAATCGTGGCCGTTCTGTCGTTCGCACTCGCCACCACATTACTCGGACAGACCGCTGCACCGCCAACGGAACCATCCGACGATAAGGTCGAAACGCTGCGGAAGCTGTCGCGCAAAGAGCGCCGCGATCGCATCGCGAAACTGAACGTGCAGCATCAGGATTTCGTCGAGAACGTCACGCCCATCATCTTCGACGCCGAGCTCGACACGTTCCTCGGGCTGCAAACCGACGCCGAGCGCGACGCATTCGTGGCCGAGTTCTGGCGCCGCCGCGATCTGATGCAAGGCGGCCACGGACGCTTCAAGGAAACGTATTACGCGCGACTCGATCAGGCGAAGCAACTCTTCAAACAACTCAACACCGATCGCGCGAAGATGTTCTTGCTGCATGGGCCTCCCGACGCCGTCGTGCGCACCGAATGCGCGCGCGTGCTGCAGCCGGTCGAGATCTGGAAGTACGCCGTCATTCCGAACATCGGTGCCGAGCTGCGATTCGTGTTCTACAAACCTCGCGGCGGCGGCGACTATCGACTCTGGAATCCGTTAGGCGGCACGATCGCGCTCAACGATCTGCTCGCGATGGACAACCCGTCCGACGTCGAAGAAGCGCGGCCGCGGCGCAACATGCAGGTCGGGTCGATGAGCCCGTACGCATCGATCAGCCGCATTCAGATGGAGTGCCGCGACGGACAGGAGCTGATGACCGCGGTGACGCAGATGGTGCAGTTGCGCATCGATCTGCTGCGTCTCTTCGAACCGCCGGAGATGAAGCAGCAGGAAGACGCGCAGAAGATTCTGCGATCGATGGTCATCGCCAATCCGAATGCGCCGAAGCTCGACAGCGAATTCGCGGTGAAGTATCCGGGCAAGAACGGCAGCCGCACGGACGTGCAACTCGCGCTGCTCATTCCGCGCGCGCAACTCAAGGCCGCGGAAGTGAATGGCGTCGAGGTCTACACGATCGATGTCATCGGCGAGATCCTGAAAGAAGAGCAGCTCTGGGAGAAATATCGCTATCGCTTCGATTTCCCCGGCGACACGCAGGGCGACAAGCTGCCGATCGTGATCGATCGATTTCTGCGGCCGAATGAATACGTTTCGCGCATCAAGATCTCGGATGCGAACGGCGGCGCCGAGACGGTCGTCGAAAACGCGCTGACCGTTCCGGAAGTGTTCGAAGCGGAGACGCCGCAAGTCGCGAGCGTCGAACCGAAAGCAGCCGCGGCGGCAGCAGCCGCGACAACACCGACCGCACCGGTGAGCGAGCCGAAGAAACCCGCGCTGCGCATCATCCCGCCCGCGGACGGCGGCATCGTCAGCGGGATTCAAACCGTGGAGACGCTGCTCAGCGGCGACGGGATCAAAGCAGTGGAGTTCTGGCTCGACGGGCGCAAGCTCGCGGTGCGTCGTTCCGCGCCGTTCGCACTCGACTACGACTTCGGCATCGTGCCGCACATGCGCCGCATCCGCGCGGTGGCACTCGACGCATCGGAGCAGCCGATCACCGGCGACGACATCTTCGTCAACGCCGGTACCGATCCCTTCTCGATTCGCATCACCTCGCCGCGCATCGCACCGCATCTCATCGGCGATGCGCGCATCGAAATGGACGTGAGCGTGCCGGAAGGCGAAGAGCTCGATTCCGTCGAACTTTTTTTCAACGAAATGCGACTGGCGACGATGTACGACGCGCCGTTCGTGCAAACCATCACGGTGCCGGACACGAACGGCGGCGTCGGCTACATCCGCGCGGTGGCAAAGCTCAAGGACACGAGCATTCCGCCGATCGAAGACGTGGTGATGATCAACACGCCGTCGTACATGGAAGAGTTGAACGTGCATCTCGTCGAGTTGCCGACGACGGTGCTGATCAACAACAAGCCGGCCGACCATCTCACCGAGAAGTCGTTCAAGGTGATGGACGAGGACAAGCCGGTGGCGATCTCGAAGTTCGAGCACGTGCGCAATCTGCCGTTGTCGATCGGTCTCGCGTTCGACACGTCGGGATCGATGCAGGCGCGTCTCGACGAAGCGCAAAAAGCGGGCGGCGAGTTTTTCCAGAACGTGATGCGCAAAGGCGACAAGGGGTTCCTGATCTCGTTCGACAAGGAACCGCGCATGGTGCAGAAGTGGACGACGAAGGTCGCGGATCTGCACGCGGGTCTCGCGAAGTTGCGCGCGGAGGAAACGACGTCGTTGTACGACGCGGTGGTGCAGGCGCTGTACAACTTCCACGGACTGCGCGGACAGAAGGCGCTGATTCTGATCAGCGACGGGAAGGACACGGCGTCGAAGTTCACGTTCGATCAGACGATGGAGTACGCGCGGCGCTCGGCAGTGCCGATCTACGCGATCGGCATCGGCATTCGCGGCACGGACAACGATGTGAAGTTCAGGCTGTCGAAGCTGACGTCGGAAACAGGCGGCTCGGTGTACTACGTCGAGCAGGTCCGAGATCTGCACAAGGTGTACGACGAGATTCAGACCGAGCTCCGCTCGCAATACATCCTCGGCTTCTATCCCGCTCCCGACATCAAAACCGGCAGTAAGTGGCGCGAAGTCACGGTCACGGCGACGGAGGGCAAGGTCAAGACGGTGAAGGGTTACTTCCCATGAGACTGGCTCTGTCGCTGCTGCTCACGCTCGCGGTCGCGGGAAACGCGATCGCGGGTGATGCGCCGAAACCGCTCTCCCGCTCGGAGCGCAAAGAGCTCACCGCGAAGCTCACCGAAAAGCACCGGCAGTTTCTGATGGATGTCGAGCCGATCATCCAGCCGTCCGAGCGCGATACGTTTCTGCGACTCGATACCGATCCGCAGCGCGATGCATTCATCGAAGATTTCTGGCGTCGCCGCGACATCGCCGCGGGCACCACGAATCACGCGGCGCGCAACGAGTACATGGCGCGGCTCGAGTTCGTGAAAGAGAATTTCGGACAGGCATCTTCCGATCGCGGACGCGTGTATCTCGTGCAAGGTCCGCCCGCGGATCTCATCGAGGTCAAATGCCTGCAGTACTTCCAGCCGATTCAGGTGTGGAAGTACCAGCACATTCAAGGCCTCGGCAGCGATTTCCGTCTGCTCTTCTACCTCCCCTACCTCCAGCGCGAATACAAGTTGTGGGATCCGCTGGGCGGCGAGCGCGCATATCGCGAGCTCCTCGCGCAAGGCATCGAGTCGAGCGGACGTCTGCCGTCGAACGTGAGCTTCGATTGTCCGAACGGCGAAGAGCTGCAGGCCGCGCTCGCGCAGATGAAGATCGAAGAGCATCGCATCCACGTCGTGTACGACGCGCCGAAAGTCGATGAAGAGCAGGTCGGCCGCATTCTCCGCTCGGTCGTGCTCAGCGATCCGAATGCGCCGAAGCTGAACGCGAAGATCGCCATCGCGTATCCATCCGGAGACGGCAGCAAGACGAACGCGCAACTGTCCGTGCTCGTGCCGCGCAGCGAATTGAAAACGACGAACGTGAGCGGCACCGCGGTCTACACGATCGAAGTGATCGGCGAGGTGTTGCGCGACGAGCAGATGTGGGAGCGCTATCGCTATCGATTCGATTTCCCCGGCGACATCAAGGACGAGCAATTGCCGATCGTGATCGATCGCATGCTCAAACCTGCGAAATACAAATCGCGCATCAAGATCGCGGATGCGTCATCCACAGCGCAGACGATTCTCGAAAACGATCTCGATGTGCCGGAAGTCGCGCGCAAGGAAACGGTGGAAGGCGCGACCGTCACGGCGATTCAGGAAGATCTCGAATCGTCGCGCGCGAAGCTGCGCATCCTGCCTCTCGGCGACAACGTGCTGAGCGGACTGCAAACGATTCGCACGATGGCCAGCGGCAGCATCAAGTCGGTCGAGTTCTGGCTCGACGGCAAGAAAATCGCGACGCGGCGCACGCCGCCGTACACGCTGGATCTCGATTTCGGCACGGTGCCGCGCTCGCGAAAAATTCGCGTCGTTGCACTCGACTCGCACGATCAACCGATCACCGGCGACGAGATCGTCGTCAACACCGGCACTGATCCGTTCCGCGTGCGCATCGCATCGCCGCGCGTCGCGCCGAAGCTGAGTGGGCCGACGAAGGTCGAAGTCGATGTGAAGGTGCCGGAAGGCAAGGAGCTGAACGCGATCGAGTTGTACTGGAACGAGACGCGCGTCGCGACGATGTACGACCCGCCGTTCGTGCAGACCGTGAACATTCCATCGGCGGATGGCGTCGGTTATCTGCGCGCGGTGGCGACGTTGAAGGACGAGAGCGTCGATCCGGCCGAAGACGTGGTGATGGTGAATACGCCGGATTACATGGAAACCGTCGATGTGCATCTCGTCGAGTTGCCGACGACGGTGATCAGCGACGGCAAGCCGGTGAACGGTCTCACCGAAGCTGCATTCAAGGTGCTCGATCAGGGACAAGCGGTGAAGTTGTCGAAGTTCGAGTACGTGAAGGACCTGCCGCTTTCCCTCGGGATGGCAGTCGACACCTCCGGCTCGATGGATGAGCGGATGAACACCGCGCGCGACGCCGGCGCCGCGTTCTTCAAGAACGTGCTGCGCAAAGGCGACAAGGCCTTTCTCGTCGGCTTCGATGCGCAGCCGCACATGATTCAGAAGTGGTCGACGGATCTCACCGATTTGTATTCAGGTCTCGCGAAATTGCGCTCGGAAGAATCGACGGTGCTCTACGACGCGATCGTCTACTCGCTCTACAACTTCCTCGGCGTGAAAGGACAGCGAGCGCTCATCGTCGTCACGGACGGCAAGGACACGATCTCGAAATTCACGTTCGATCAAACGCTCGAGTACGCGCAGCGCGCGGCGGTTCCGATCTACGCGATCGGCGTGAGCATTCCGCGCAGCGACATCGACGTCAAAGGAAAGCTCAACAAGATCGCGAGCGAGACCGGCGGCTCGACGTACTACATCGACAACGCCGGCGAGCTCTCGAAGATCTACACCGACATTCAGAACGAGCTCCGCTCGCAATATCTCCTCGGCTTCTATCCACCCGCGGAGGTGAAAGCGGGAGGTCAGTGGCGCGAGATCACGGTGCAGGTCGCGGAAGGAAAAGCGAAAACGATCCGCGGGTATTACCCGTAGCCGGAGCGCGGGCATCCTGCCCGCCGGATCGCGGACGTCTAGTCCGCGCCACCGGGAAGGTCGCGGACCGGCGGGCTGGCCGCCCGCGCTGCGACCAAACTTCGGATCAACCCCACAC
>JBQCJC010000191.1:0-4866 GCA_051953135.1 Thermoanaerobaculia bacterium
ACCCCCCGCGCTCCGAACGCGCTCTGCTACTCTTCGCGCGTGTCGTCCAACATTCTCGTCGTCGATCTCGGCAACACGAACATCGTCCTCGGCGTTTATCGCGGCGACGAGCTTCTGAACTCGTGGCGGCTCGCCACCGCGCGCGAGCGCACTGCCGATGAATACGGCATCCTTGCGCGGCAGCTCGTTGGCGATCCGAAGGTCCTCTCACTCGAAGGCGCGATCGTCGCGTCCGTCGTGCCGCCGCTCAACAGCGCGATGACGTTCATGGTGCAGAAGTACTTCGGCATCGAGCCGCTGTTCGTCGAGCCGGGAGTGAAAACCGGAATCGCCATTCACGTCGACAACCCGCTCGAGGTCGGCGCGGATCGCATCGTCAACTGCGCGGCCGCGCATCACGCGTACGGCGGGCCAACCGTGATCGTCGACTTCGGCACCGCGACCACATTCGACGTCGTCACCGAGAACGCGGAATTCATCGGCGGCGTGATCGCGCCCGGTCTCAACATCTCCGCGGAAGCACTCTTCGCGCGCGCGGCGCGTTTGCCTCGCGTCGATCTGCGCAAGCCGGATCACGTTATCGGCACGAACACGGTCGTCAACATGCAATCCGGCATCTACTTCGGTTACCTCGGGCTCGTCGACGGCATCATCGCGCGCATCACACGCGAAGTGCCGCCGCTGAAGAAAGTCATCGCCACCGGCGGTCTCGCATCGATCTTCGCCGAAGACAGTGAGCACATCGACGAGGTCGATGCCGAGCTCACACTCCGAGGATTGAAGATCATTTACGACAGGAACCGCGCACCGCGCCGCGGACGAAAGTGACTCGCGCCCCGCTACTCGCTGTCGTTCTTCTTCTCGCAACGACCACGTTCGCAGGCGGCAGCGTCACCGCGAAGAAAGCCGCACTCTCCACCGCACATCCATTAGCGACGAAAGCAGGACTGGCGGTTCTGCAGAAAGGCGGCAGTGCAGCAGACGCCGCGGTAGCCGTCGCATTCGCATTGAGCGTCGTTCATCCGCAAGCCGGAGGACTCGGCGGCGGCGGATTCGCGGTCTACTACGACGCGCAAACACGCGGCGTGTGGACGCTCGATTTTCGCGAAGTCTCATCGCGCGACGTGAAGCGAGACGCGTTCACGAATCCAACTTCCGGTGCACTCAGCGCATGTGTTCCCGGCACGATCGCGGGACTCGCAGCACTGCACGAGCGATTTGGCAAACGTCCGTGGAAAGAGCTCGTCGATCCATCCGTCGCACTCGCGCGCAACGGCTTCGTCGCCGATGCGGAGCTCATCGCCGATATCGCATCCGCGCGCGAACGCAAACTCAACGTGCTGCCCGACGCGCAACTCGGCAAACCACTGTCGCAGAGCGAGCTCGCATCGACGCTGCAGAAACTCGCCGAAGGTGGCGCGCGCGCGTTCTACGAAGGCGACCTCTCGAAGAAATTCGTCGAGTCCGTGCAGGAGGCGGGCGGCATCATCGGCTATCGCGATCTGCGCGACTACGCGCCGGTGTGGCGTGCGCCGATCATGCTGCGCTACGGCACGTACGAGCTGTACACGGTCTCACCACCATCGAGCGGCGGCGTGATCATCGGCGAAACGCTCAACATTCTCGCGAACGACGATCTCGCCGCGGCCGGATTTCAAACGACGAACGGCATTCACCTTTTCGCCGAAGCCACGCGACGCGCATCGATCGACGCGCATCGATACGTTGCCGATCCGGCGAGCACGCGCATTCCGTATCGCGATCTGCTCTCGCACGCGCGCGCCGCGGCGTGGCGCAAGACGATCGACATGAAGCAGGTCGTCGGCACCGCGGCGCTCACGGAACCGAGCGAGCTCACGCCCGAACAGAGCGAGCACACGACGCACTTCACGATCGCGGATGCGAACGGCAACATCGTCTCGCTGACGATGAGCATGGGCGAGTTGTTCGGCAGCGGGTTTTACGTCGCACCACTCGGCTTTTTTCTCAACGGTGCGATGAATGATTTCGCGCAAGCGCCGAGTCCGAACGTCGTCGATCCGAACAAACGCCCGGAGTCACCGCTGACGCCGACGATCATTCTTCGCGACAGCAAGCCATTCCTCGCCCTCGGCACACGCGGAGGCGCCGCGATTCCGAGCACGATCCTGGAGGTGTTCCTCAATCTCGTCGTGCATCGCAAATCGCTCGCGAATGCGATTGCGGCGCCGCGATGGGCGCAGCAGGATGTGCCCGATGAATTGTTGTTTGAAACAACGCTCGCACCGAAACCGACACGCGATGCACTCAACGCGATGGGACACGGCGTCGGCGCACGCAAGTCGATTGGTGACGTGCACGCGATCCTGTTCGAGAATGGCCGGCTCATCGCCGTCGCGGACTCACGACGCGGCGGCGCTGCTGGAGGATTTTGAATCGCATGAATTTGAAGATCGAAGCTGCACGCGCGGCATTGCACGAAGTTCGCTCGGGCATGACGCTCGGACTCGGCACCGGCACCACCGCCGCCGAATTCGTGAAGCTCCTCGGCGCCGCACTGCGCGACGGCACACTCACCGGCATCCGCTGCACCACGACGTCGGAACAAACCGAGACGCAGGCGCGCGGCGAGAACATCCCGCTGTTTCCACTCGCCGAGGTCTCGCCGATCGATCTCGCGATCGATGGCACCGATGAAATCGACGCGAATCTGCGATTGATCAAAGGCCGCGGCGGCGCGCTGTTGCGCGAGAAGATCGTCGAGCAACAGGCGCTTCGATTCATTGTCATCGCCGACGAATCGAAAATCGTCGAGCGACTCGGCATCGGCGTGCTGCCCGTCGAAGTCACGCCGTTCGCACTCGACGTACTCACAAGACGCTTCAATGAAATGGGATTGCATCCCGTGTTGCGCCTGCGCGACGGCGCGGTGCGCATCACCGATGAAGGCAATCGCATTCTCGACGTGATGGTGCCGGAGAACGCGGACATCGCAGACGTGGTCGCACGCATTCGCGATCACGCGGGCGTCGTGGAGACAGGATTCTTTCCGCGCGAAGCGACGGAAGCGATCATCGCGGGCGCGAGTGGCATTCGCTGGATGCGGCGCGGGTAACGCCGCCTGTCACCTCGCCGTCGCCTTCTTCACATTCACCGCGAATTTCCAGTCGTGCTTCTCGTACCAGAACGAGATGTGCGACGCGAATGGCGTCTTCAGCGGCTTGTTGATCTTCGTCTCGAATAACGGATAGAGCCACGTCGGATTGTCGTAGTGCCACACGAGCTCCGCGTGTCCGACGGTCGGCTCGTTCGGATGGCGCACGAAGTCACGCAAGCCATCGAAACGCTTCTCGCAAATCAATCCGCGAAACACAGGGCCGCGATAACTCGGCGCGGTGCCGAGAATCGGAAATCCTTTTCGCGTCACCGTCGCGATGTACGTCGCGGAATCGGCAGTGACATCGGACTCCGCGATCGTCACCAGACCGGCCTTCTCGAGATTGCGCAGCGTTCGCAACGCTTTCTCGTCGTATTCGTCCTTCGGTGCTTTCGGCGACCACCACACCTTCTGAGGCACCTCGGCGTATACCGGCTCCGCTTTGAACGAGCCGCCCTGAATGATCTCCTCCGCTTTCTCGGCGGTGAGCGGTTCGGGCTTCGCGCACGCGAGCAGCGTCGTCACGATTGCCAGCAGCAGGAGTGTGTTTGTGCGCATCACACCGTTAGACCTCCGAGGGGAGAGAGAGCAAACTCAACACCATCGTTGGCGTTTGATTATGCTTCGCTCTTCGATATCCTGCGCACGGAGAAAGAAATCGGAATGACTGACAAAGCGACATCCATCCCCGCGGTCGTACTCGAGCGTCTGGTTCGCGGACGTGTGGCGGCCGACATGCTGCTCGTCGTCGGCGCCAGCATGCTCATCGCGCTCGCGGCGCAGATCGCGATCCCGCTGCCGTTCACTCCGGTGCCTCTCACGCTGCAACCGCTGGCGGTGATTCTCGTCGGCGTGACCCTCGGCTCGACGCGCGGCGCGGCTGCCGCGGCGTTGTATTTGCTCGAAGGCGCGAGCGGCCTGCCGGTCTTTGCGGAAGGACACGGCGGCGCGATCTGGCTCGCCGGTTTCACCGGTGGCTACCTTCTTTCGTATCCGTTCGCGGCGTGGGTCGCCGGGTTCATTTCGGAGCGCGGCTTCGGCAACTCGATCCTTCGCGCCATCACCGGCATGCTCCTCTCCCTCGGCGTCATCTACCTCGGCGGCTGGTCCTGGTTCGCAATCCTGACGACGCCCGAGTTCGCGTTCACGCACGGCGTTGCGCCGTTCGTCATCGCGGACATCGTGAAGGTTGCGTTAGGCGCGGCGCTGCTGCCGAAAGCGCAGAAGCTCATCGCCTCGCTCTAAATGGAGCGGCGGGCTCTCAGCCCGCCGGTCAACAAAGATTCGGCGGGCGCCGCTCCACTCACAACTGCGGCTTCAACCAACCCGCGACTCGTTCCTTCACTCGATCGACCCACGGGCGCTTTAACCAGCGCCCGCGCGTGATCTCCTCGCTGCGCGCGAGGTCTTCGAAAAACATCTGCTCCATCGTCGCCGCGACGGTCTCGTCGAAGATGTTCACGTTGACCTCGTCGTTCAAGCGAAACGAACGATCATCGAAATTCGACGAGCCGATGGTCGTCCACACGCCGTCGACGACCATCGTCTTCGCGTGCATCATCGGCGGCTGATATTCGAAGATGCGCACGCCGCGACGCAGCATCGAGCCGTAGTAGAAGCGACCCGCGTGTCGCACCACCGGCACATCGGTGAACTCGCCCGGCACGATCACGCGGACGTCGACACCACGTCGCACCGCGGCTTCGAGCGCGCGCGTCGTGTCACGATCC
>JBQCJC010000192.1:0-16410 GCA_051953135.1 Thermoanaerobaculia bacterium
ACCTTGGGGGGGGGGGGGGGGGCCTATCCCCCCCCTTTTAACGCCCGGGCGGGGGGGCAACCGCCCCCCCCGCTCCACTATCTTCTCGCTCCGAGATGCATCCGCATCTTGCGAAACTTCTCTCGCTGCTCCGCGGTCAGGACCTTCTCGATCTCCGCGTTCGTCTGCGCGATTTCATCGCGCATCTTTGCGTGGCGCCGCTCGAAGATCGCGCGAATCTGCGATTCCTGTGCGTCGGTGAGATCGAGATGATGATCGAGGCGATTGAGCATCAGGCGCATGCCGATCTCGGGACGCGGTCGCAGATGCGCGAAGCGGCCCACGCCGAAGCCGACGACCAGGCCCGTGCCGAACGTCAGCGCGAGCACGATCACCGCGACGATGGTCGTTCTAGCGGCCGACACTGTACGTCTCTCCTCCCATCACGATTTGCACTGTGTCGTCGTACGACCCATCGCTGATCGTGTAGGCAGCGATGCCGATCGCGGCAGCCAGCGCGATCGCGCTCATCGCAACAGTCACGGGACGAAACCACGCCGCGAGCAGCTCGAACACCGTCTCGCGCGACGGTGCGATGCGCGCTTCGATGCGCAGGCGAATGCGATCGAGCGTCGCAGTATCGGGCCGGCGTTGCAGTGACTGCGCGTCGCGTCGAAGGCGTTCGAAGAAATCGTCGTTCTCGATCATGCGTACAAGTCCGCGAGTTTTTCCTGCAGTTTCTTTCGTGCGTGCGAGAGATGAGAGCGAACGGTGCCGTCGCTGAGCCCCATCATCGCCGCAATCTCCTGATGCTCGAACTGCTCCACGAGATGCAGCCGCGCCACGACGCGCTGCATCTCGGGCAACTCTTCGAGCGCGATGTCGATGCGTCGCGCAATCTCGTTCGTCATGGCTGGCAGCTCCGCATCATCGCGCCGCGCGGCCTGTTGTGCATCGCCAATCTCTTCATGACGAAATTTCGCGCGATGTTTGTGCACGTCGAGCGCGAGGTTCGTAACGATGCGATAGATCCACGGTCCGAACGATTCGCCCGTGCGAAAGCGCGCGATGTGCTGATACGCCTTCACGAACGCCTCCTGCGCCAGATCCTCGGCATCGTGCGCATTGCGCACGATGCCGTAGCCGATGCTGACGACCCGCGGGAGATATTTCGCGACGAGATAGTCGTACGCCGCTGCATCTCCCTTCTGCACGCGCTCGATGGCGCGAGCTTCCCGCGGATCGTCATTGCTCACCACCACACCTTACTGCTCGAAACGCTCCTGCATGCGTGTAGCGTGTTTGTCGATGATCGTCGCGAGCTTCGTGCGCTGCTCCGGCGTGAGCACGTTCAGCGCCTTCGACGTCGCATTCAGCACGTTCGTCTTCAACGCTTTCTCCGCGTTTGCCTGCGCGTCGATCTTCGCCTGCGCGCCCGCGAGATCGTTCGGATTCGCGACCAGCGTCTTCACGATGTCGTGAATGCCGCCGCGCACGGACTCGCGATACGGCGCGTTCTGTTCGCGCAGATCCTGCACGATGGCTTTGATCTGGTCGATCTGCGTGTCGCTGAGATCGAGCTCGTCTTTCACATGCGACAAGCGCCCGAGCATGAATCCCTCGGCGAAATCATGTCCGCGTCCGTGGCCAAAGGCGTGACCGCTGAAACGGCGTCCCATCGGACCGCCGAACATCATCGGCGCAACGGCCAGTGCACCCAGTGCCACCACGACGAGAGCGGCGAGTGCGATGCGTTTCTTCATGGCTTGCTTCTCCTTCGCATTGCATTACGAGCGTCGTGTGATTGCGTTGAACGCCAATGCAGTCCTTATAATCCGTCGCGGCTTGCGCGTCCTTCTCCTGGCGTTTACGGGTTTCCTCTCCGCGACCACACTGGCGCAGCAGACGCTGGTGTGTCCGCCCACCACGTCCGGCGCGTCGTGCGACACGTTTCACTATCACGTCGCGATGTACAGTCCCGACAAGAAGAACTTCGCGGAGATCACCGGCGCGAATCAGTTCGCGACGCAGGCTTCGTGCGATCGCGCGCGTGATGCACAGCTCGCCGCGAATGCGAAAGTCGTCGATTTCTTTCGCACGGTGAAGAAGCAACAGTACGAAGCCGATCGCTTCGGCCCGTGTCATTGCGACCGCACGATCGATCGCGCATCGCCGACGTATCTCGATGCCGCGCTACGTTCGATGCAATTGCGCAATGCGGAAGAGATTCGATTGCGCGTACGCGAGCGCCTGCTCGACGAAAAGCTTCCGACCGATTCGGAGGTCGTGCGTTCTCTCAATGCCGACCTTCCCTCGACGCCACTCCTCGGCGCGCCGAAATTCGTCGCGCTGCCGCCGTCGGTGCCGGTGCAGGTCGTGACGTCCGCGGACGATCTCGCGGCGACGAAGACGATCGACGCGCCGAAGCCGACCGTCGTCGCGGCGAATTTGCCGCTCGCGGAGATCGGCAATGTTCCGGCCCAGATCGCGGCCGATCCTCCGGTGCGCGAGGAAGTCGTGAATCCGGAAACGAGAGTCGAGCCGCCGAGCGATGAAGATCTGCTTTCCGCGCAGGAAACGGCGGAGCGCTTCATCGGCTACGAAACGCAGCGCATCGACAACATTCTCAAGGCATCGAGCGCGATCGCCGATGAAACCGTGAAGGCGAAGATTTTCGAAGCGTGCATGCAGCGCATTCAGTTGCTCTCGAATCTGCGTCTGCTCATCGAAGGCTCGGGGATGAAGAGCAAACTCACCGCGGCTGCACGCGATGCGCAAACGGAACCTCAGCGACTCGAATTGATCGGCCGTTTGTTCGGCGCTGCCGCTGCGAAGCATTGGGCGCCGAGTGATGCCGCGGATGTGATCTTCGTGATTGAAAATGAGATCGCGGCCGCGCCGGAGCGCGTGCTGCGCGATACCGCGGGACAGTTCACGATCGCGCAGAAGAAGCGCGCGTTGTACTCGCTGCTCGTGCAAACGCAGCCGACCGAAGAGCAGCGTCTGTGGCTCTCGACGATCGTGGAGGGATTCCTGCGATGACGCGAACACTGCTCATGCTGTTGTTCGCGGCGATGCTCAACGCGCAGGAAGCGCCAGCGCCGGCGGAGCCGCCGGCACAAACTCCCGCGCCTGCGCCGCAAGCGCCGGCGAAAGATGAAGAGTTCACGAAGGCCGCGTTCTTCGGCCATCGCTTCGCGGAGCTCGGCGAGTACGCATCGGCATACGAGCAATTCGAGAAGGCGAATGCGATCAAGCCGGATGATCCGGCGGTGCTTTACAACATGGCCGTCGTGCTCGCGCGCGCGGGGCGTTACTCCGATGCGCAGGTGAAGGCCGATCGTTACGTGCAGCTTTTTCCTGAAGGTGCGGAGCGCGCGAACGTGGCGAAGCTGCAGCTCGAGCTCGAGTTTCAGCGCGAGTTGCAGAAGAAGCGGCAAGCCGATCAGGAGTACGCCGATCTTTTCAATCGCGCAAAGTTTGTCTATTCGCGTGGCGAGCTCGCGGAAGCGCTGCGGTTGTTCAAGCTTGCGGAGCAACAGCGCGCGAACGATCCCGCGGTGGTCTACAACGAAGCGATCATTCTCGAGAATCAGGCCGATTACGTTGGCGCGATCGAGCGCTTCCGCCGTTACTCCGAGCTCGAAAGCGATCCCGAGAAGAAAGCGAGCATCGACGAGCGCGTCTTCACGCTGCAGCACGAAGTCGACGACATGGCCACGAAGATCGTCTGCTCGTTCTGCGGACACAAACTCCCCGCGGGCGCGACGTGGTGCGAGCGCTGCTGGCATGGTCCGTATCTCGTGAATTCGGCAGTGTGGAACTCGCGCTCATGCGCGAGCGGCGCATCGGCCACGCGCGCGACGTACTTCTCGGACGCGCGTTTCAATCGCAACGACATCCTTCCGTGTACGTTCAACGGACCTTCGTTGCGCGAGGCATTGCGCTACACGCCCGCGCGGCAGCGCGAGATCCGCAATGCGCGGCGCGCCGAAGGGTGGACGTACGACGGCGAGCTGCTCACCGGCTTCACCGATAAAGCCGGCAATCAAATCAAGTACGAGCAGGGACCGGATTACCTGCAGCGCGTGACGTCAACGAGCGGCGGCGAGATTCTCACGTACGACGCGCATGTGCTCACGCCCGGCGTCTGGCTGCTCGATCGCGAAGATCTCATTCTCGACGGGCAGCGCTACTCGACGCGCTACACGTTCGATGCGAACGGCCGTATCGCGCAGCAACTCGTCGAGTATCAGAATCACAACGCGTGCAATCACCTCATCTCGATGAGCGCCGATTACGTCTACGGCGGCGATCAGTTGATGAACGTGAATCTCACCGGCGGCTATCGCGGCTTCGTTGCGGAAGGCGCGCCCGAGACGTCGTGGAACGCGAGTGTGATGTTCGCGTACGACGAGCAGAAGCGGCTCGCGCGCGAAGAGCTGAGCGTGACGAAGTTCGACAAGATGTACACGCAGAAGGCGATCGGCGCGCTGCGCGACGACATCAACAAGCTCTACGTCGGCGGCATGAAAGTGAAGAAGCCGCTCGATACCGTGCAGCGCGTTGGGGATCTCTGCGGCACGCAGGGGAGCGCGTTGCTGTCGAATCCGATCGACCTGCGGCCGTTCTATGCGATGTCTCCGAATCTCGCGATCGCGCTGCAGAACGGCGTCACGAAAGCGGTCGTGACGTTCACCTATCCCTGAAAATTGCATACGCTTTCGCGCATGCGCGCGACTGCATTGCTTCTCACTTCGCTGCTCGTCTTCGCCGCCTGCCAGGCCAATCACACCAACTCGCGTCTTGAGAACACGCCGCGACACGATGAGTGGGTCGACGTCACGCACGACGGCCGCACGGTGCGCGCGTACGTCGTCTATCCCGAGCGCGCGACGAAAGGTCCGGCCATCGTCGTGATTCACGAGAATCGCGGACTCACCGACTGGGTGCGCACGGTTGCGGATCGACTCGCGGAGAACGGCTACATCGCGATCGCGCCCGATCTCCTTTCCGGCACCGCGCCGAACGGTGGCGGCACGAAGGATTACGCATCGGAAGATGCGGCGCGCGAAGGGATCGGCAAGTTGCCGCGGCCGCAGGTGCTGGCGGATTTGCGCGCGGTTGTCGATTACGCGAAGAAGATTCCGAGCGCGAACGGCAACGTGTCGGTGGGCGGATTCTGCTGGGGCGGATCGCAAACGTGGCTCGCCGCGAACGAGATTCCGGGACTCAGCGCGGCGTATGTGTTCTACGGAACGGGTCCGCAGGATGCGAGCGGTGCCGCGAACATCACCGCGCCGGTGTACGGCTTTTACGGCGGCGCCGATGCGCGCGTGAACGCGACGATTCCGAAATCGGAAGAGTTGATGAAGGCAGCGGGCAAACGATTCGAGCCGGTGATTTACGAAGGCGCGGGCCACGCATTCATGCGCGCGGGCGAAGCGTCGGATGCGAGCGATCCGAATCGCAAAGCGATGGAAGATGCGTGGAAGCGGTGGGAAGGTTTGTTGAAGTGAGTGGAGCGGCTACCGGAACTTCACGCAATACGGATCGTCTTCATCGCACTCCGCGAGCTCGAACTGAATCGTCGTATGTGCGATGCGGTATTCGCGCGCGAGCATCGCATTCACGTCGTCGAGCACGCGCGTCGTGTTGCGCAGCGGAACGTCGCCGACCATCAGATGCGCGCTGAGCGCGGGTCGTGATGGTCCCAGCGCCCAGATGTGTAAGTGATGAACGCCGTGAATGCCGTCGATGTCGCCGAGGCGGCGAATGACGTCGTCGGGATCGATGCCGGAGGGCGTGCCTTCGAGCAGCAGATTCACCGACTCACGCAGCACGCCGTAGCTGCTCCAGAGAATCAGCACGCCGATGAAGATCGAGACGATCGCGTCCCACTGCGTTGCGCCGGTGATGCGAATCAACACCGCGGCGACGATGATGCCGAAGGATGAAACCGCGTCGCCGATCATGTGCACGAACGCGCCGCGAATGTTCACGTCATCGCGGCTCTCACGATGCAGCGACCACGCGGTGAGCGCGTTCACGAGCAATGCGGCCGCGGCGGTAACGAACATTGCGCGCTGATCGATCGCATGCGGCGTGCGCAATCGCTCGTATGCTTCGCGAAACACGAACAGCGTGAACGTCACGAGCATCGCCGCGTTGATGAACGCCGCGAGAATGCCGGCGCGTTGATAGCCGAATGATTTCTCCGGCGTGGCCGCGCGGCGTTCGAGAATCACGGCGGCGAGCGCGATGAGCAATGCCACCGCGTCCGTGAGGTTGTGCAGCGCATCGCCGATCAGCGCGAGCGAGCCGGCCCAGATGCCGATCGCGATCTCAGCGACGACGACGAGCAGATTCGCCGTCGTCGCGATCGTCAGCTTGCGCGAGAGCGTGTGCGAGTGCGCGTGATGAGGATGCGCGTGCGCCATCGCACAGAGTCTACTTCCGCGTCGACTTCTCGACCTTCTTCGACTTCGCTGCGACCTGCTCCGCCATCGCGCCGCGCTGCTCCTTCAGTTTCGCTGCAACGCCCGCATCGGCCGTCGCAATGATCTGCGCCGCGAGAATGCCCGCGTTGCGCGCGCCGCCGATGGCCACGCTCGCGACCGGGATTCCCGGAGGCATCTGCACGATCGCGTACAACGCATCGACGCCGTTCAGTGCGCCGCTCGCGAGCGGTACACCGATGACCGGCTTCGTCGTGAACGACGCCACGACGCCCGGCAGATGCGCGGCCATGCCCGCGCCGGCGATGAAGCACGCCGCGCCGTTCGCTTCGGCGTCGGTGATCGCGTTCTTCGCGCGCTCGGGGCTGCGATGCGCGGACGCGACGAGAAATTCGTATGGCACGCCGAGCTCGTCGAGCGCTGCCGCTGCACCGGACATGACTTCCGCATCGGAGTCACTGCCCATCAGGATGAGAACCCACGGTTTGTTGTTCGCCATGCGGCGCGGATCTTAGTACGGCTTCCGCGCGATCCATTCGAACATCAGCGGACTCGCAACCCACTGCACATCGGCTCGCTGTTTCGCCTCTTCGAGCTCGCGATCGAGACGTGCGATTTCATCTTCGCTTGCGAGCTCATGCTTCGCGATCACCGGTCGCAACGATTGCAGCGCGATGCGCGGAATGTCGTAGCCGGTGGCCGCCGGATAGTGCACGGCGTACGCGCGATGACTCTCGATGCGAAACCCCGCGTCTTCGAGAAACGTGCGTCCGTTGCGCGCGAACGTTGGATTCGCGCCGCGCGCGCGTGCAGCGCCGATCACCAGTTCCCACACGCGCATCATCGCGGGCACATGCGGCTCGGACGATGGCGCGTGATTCGGAAGATCCGAGGCTTCGTGCGCGATGAACACGCCGCCGGGTTTCAGCAACTCGAAGATGTGTCGCACGGTGCGCGATGGATCGGCCTGATGCAGAAGCATCAGACGCGAGTACGCGAGATCCGCGGGCTCGAGCTCGATGTCATGCACGTCCGCGTGGACGAGGCGCACGTGCGGAATCGAGAGCAGGCTGCGCGCTTTCTGCAGCGCCGCTTCGCTCGCATCGACGCCGATGACGACACCGCGTTCGCCGACGACATGCGCGAGCGCTGCGAGTGCGCCGAGAGGACCGCATCCGAGGTCGAGCGCGATGGAGCCTTCGGTGATGCCGGCGCGACGACACGCATCGAGAACGCAGTGCTCCTCATGCGATGCGAGCTGGATGAGACGACGATGCTCCGCGTCCGTCGAGCCGAGTGAGTAGGTCGACGACACTCAGCCCTGCGAGCCCGCGCGTGCTTCGAGCGCGCGATATCCAATGTCGCGGCGATAGCGCGCGCCTTCGAAGCGAACCTTTGGCGCGGCCTCGTACGCTTTCGCGAGCGCTTCGCTCAGAGTTGCGGCGCGCGCGCAAACGCTCACGACGCGGCCTGCCTGATTCACGAACTTGCCGGCTTTCTTCACGACGCCCGCGTGGAACACTGCGACGGAGTCGTCATCGATCGGATCGAACGCGACTTCCTGTCCCTTCGGATGATCGTCGGGATAGCCATCGACCGCGATGACGATGCACGCCGCGGCTTCCTTGCGAAAGTTCAGCGTCTTGAAATCGCCGAGGTTGCCGCGCGCGACGCGAAGACAGACATCGGCGAGATCGTCATCGAGCCGCAGCATCTGCACCTGCGTTTCGGGATCACCGAAGCGGCAGTTGTATTCGAGCACTTTCGGTCCGTTCGGCGTGAGCATGAGGCCCGCGTACAAAACGCCCGTGTACGGACGTCCTTCCGTCGACATCCCCTGAACGGTGGGGATCATGATGGACTTCATGATGTCCGCGGCGGTCTCGCCACTCAGCACGACCGCGGGCGAGTGCGCGCCCATGCCGCCGGTGTTCGGTCCTTCATCGCCGTCGAATGCTTTCTTGTAATCCTTCGCCGGCGCGAGCGGGAGCGACTTCTTCCCGTCGGTGATGACCATGAACGAGACTTCCTCGCCGGTGAGAAATTCTTCGACGAGGATGCGCGCCGCGGCGTTGCCGAATCGTTTGTCATCGAACACTTCGCGCAGAAACTCTTCGGCTTCCGCTTTGTTCTGCGCGATGACCACGCCTTTGCCCGCGGCGAGGCCATCGACCTTCAGTACGGCGGGGAATCCGATCTCTTTGAGCGCGGCCTTGCCTTCATCGATCGAATTCACGGTGAAGGAGTTGGCGGTCGGGATGCCGTACTTCTTCATGAACTCTTTGGAGAAGACTTTCGAGCCTTCGAGCTCCGCGGCGAGACGCGTGGGGCCGAAGATGGGGAGTCCGCGTTTCTGAAACTCGTCGACGATGCCGAGGGTGAGGGGGAGCTCGGGACCGACGATGGTGAGATCCATCTTCAGTTTTTCCGCGAAATCCGCGAGCTCGATGATGTCCGCGACGCCGATCTGCACGCAATCCGCGACCTGCGCGATCCCGGCGTTTCCCGGCGCGGCGTAAATCTCACGGACCAGCGGAGATTGTTTGAGCTTCCAGCAGAGGGCGTGCTCGCGCGCACCCTGACCGACCACGAGGACTCGCATCGGAGGAATTGTAACCGGGAGCGGTGGTCGGTGTTCGGGAGAGGTTCTTTTGGAGCTGGTAGTCGGTAGTCGGTTGTCGGGAGACCGCCACCCGTCCCCGGCTCCGCTTCTAACTCGTGGGCGGGCGGTGGCCTCCCGACTCCCGACTCCTGACTCCCGACTACCGCCTCGGGAAGCAGCCCGGTCCCCTAGACGTTTCCCAAACGTCCCTCGTACAAAGGGCAATGTCCGCGGAACTCCGTCTGATGATTTCGACGACACCCATGGTCGAGCCCGACGATCGCCAGCTCGTGCAGACGATCCGTGGGGGCGACACGGACGCGTTCGAAACGCTTGTCCGCCGGAAGACTTCCAAGGTCTACGCCCTCTGCTACCGGATCATCGGCAACGCCGAAGACGCGAAAGACATCTCCCAGCTCGTGTTCCTGAAGCTCTGGGAGAACCTCGAAAAGTACGACCCGCAGTTCGCTTTCGACACCTGGCTCTATCGCATGGTTACGAACGTCGCCATCGATTTCATGCGCAACAAACAGTCGCGCGAGAACGCGGTGAACTCGAATCTCCGCCTGGTGAAGACGTCTGCCGATGCGGAGCAGGGCGTGGTCGTGCAGCGGAAGGAAGTCGAGAACGTTTTCAACGAGATCGCGAATGTGTTGTCTCCGAAGCAGAAGACGATCTTCGTGATGAATCAGATGGAAGATCTCCCCTCCGCCGAAATCGCAAAGATCCTCGGCTGTCGCGAATCGACGGTTCGCAATCATCTGTTCAACGCGCGCAAGCTCATGCAGGCGCAGCTCGCGAAGCGCTATCCCGAATACGCGCAGCTCTGGAGGGAAAAATGATTTCGTGTGATTCCTTCCGCGCGCGCTTTCACGCGAACACCGATGACGCATCGCTGCTCGAGCATCTTCGCGCATGCGATCGTTGTCTCGATCACGCCGTCTCGATCGATCCCGATGTGATGTTCCGCGCCATCGGCGGCGACGAGCTTCTGCCTCCGGGCGGGCTCGATGCGTTCGTCGGCGAAGTGATGCAGCAGGTGCGCGTGCGCGAGGCCGAGACGAAGCTCGGGCCGCGCAATGTCGTGAGCTGGTCGCGCCGTCTCGCTGTTGCGGCGACGATTGCCGCGGGCATCAGCGGAACGCTGTTGTTCTCGCGCGGCACGAACACGCCCGCGCCCGAATTGATGCAACCGATCGCACGTGCGCACATCAGCGCGCCCGCGCGTCTGACGACGAAACCGGTCGTCGAATCGTATGAATCTCAGAATGCGACGATCGTCGAAGTGCCCACCGAATCATCGGATGACGTGAAAATCGTCATGATCTTCGACGAGAATCTCCCGGCGGATTTATGAAGCGACTTGTGGTCCTGTTGATGTGCCTTCTGTTCGTGTCTGCGAACGCGTTTGCGGACGCGGACGCCGCGGACGTGGGTAAGAGCCTCACGGTGCGGACGTTTCAGTTCAAGCACAAGCAGGCGGATAAAGCGGCGGCGTTGATCAAGCCGTTCATGAGCGTGGAGGGATCGATCTCGATTCAGCCGAACGCGAATGCACTGGTGGTCACGGATGCGCCGGAGAACCTGAAGAAGATTGCGTCGGCGATCGCGCAGTTCGATACGCCGCCGCAGCAGTTCCGTCTCGCGATTCGTCTGGTCGCGGCGGAGCGCGTGGCAGAGGA
This sequence comes from Thermoanaerobaculia bacterium, assembly GCA_051953135.1. Taxonomy (GTDB): domain Bacteria; phylum Acidobacteriota; class Thermoanaerobaculia; order Gp7-AA8; family Gp7-AA8; genus QHVT01. The sequence continues at coordinate 10,722 of JBQCJC010000192.1, forward strand.
CAAGGCGCGCGTGGATCGGTCGCTCGAGGATGTGTCGGCGAAGCTTTCGCTGCTGCGGTACAACTTTCTCGAAGCAGTCGGCGCGGCCGAAGTTTTCGGCAAGGAAGGCGATCCGGGCGTTGTCGACCTCGGCTCGTATCGCGCGAACTTCGCGTTCGGTGAATACGATCCCGCCAGCGATTCGCTGAAGCTCAGCGACTTTCGTCTGGCGCGTCTCGACGGCGATCAGCTCGCGCCGATGATGAAGACGACGCTGAATCTGAAGCTCGGACAGACAGTGATTCTCGGCGCCACGAAGCAGCCCGGCAGTCAGGGCGCGCTGATGCTCGTGGTGTCCGCAAAACGGTAGGGTTTTCGCAACGGCGTGGAAGCGCCGAGATTCTCCTCACTTCTCGCGATGGGCGCGGCGTACAACCTCACCCGTGTACGCCGCGCCCTTGCTGCGGGCCGGGCGGGTGGAGCGGCGAGCTATTTAGCCCGCCGGACCGCAAATCTGTCGGGGGGCTAAGAGCCCGCCGCCCCACGTTTCCGTCGCGCTCGGAGAAACTCTTCCACTTCCTCCACACCTTTCGTGTTGAAGATGTGCTTCGGCGAGAGGCCCGCTTTGCGCGCGACCCACGTGCCGGTGATCACCGCGTTGTATTCGCCGACCGAATGCGCGTCGGGATGAATGCCGAACGTCACGCCGCGATCGAGTGCGTTGCGCAGGTGGCGCCAGTCGACGTCGAGACGATTGGGGTTGCCGTTGATCTCGATCATCACGCCGCGTTCCGCGGCTTTGTCGAAGATGCGGTCGTAGGCCACGCTGTAGCCGTCGCGGGAGAGCAGCTTGCGGCCGGTGAGATGGCCGAGGAACGTGACGTGCGGATCGTCCATCGCGGTGAGGATGCGCTCCGTCATCGCGTCGATGTCCATGTTGAATTGCGAATGCACGGACGCGATCACGAAATCGAACTTCGACAGGATCTTTGCGCCGTAATCCATCGTGCCGTCGGGAAGGATGTCCGCTTCCGTGCCGCGAAACACGCGCATCGGCGCGACCACTTTTTCGTCGCGCGTGATTTCCGCGTGCTGCAGTTTCAGCTTGTCTTCATTGAGTCCGCCCGCGTAGTACGCGACTTTCGAGTGATCGCTGATCCCGACGTACTCCCACCCGCGATCGCGTGCTGCGGTGAGCATCTCGAGCATCGTGTTGCGGCCATCGGAGAACGTGGTGTGCACGTGAAACGTGCCGCGTAAATCGTCGTGCGAGATGAGGCGCGGACGCTTCTTCAGTTTCAGATCGTCGCCCGATTCGCGACGCTCGGGCTCGACGTAGACGTAGCCCGCTTTCTCGAACGCGTCTTCTTCGGTCTTCGCTTTCGGAATCGTTCCGAACTCTTCGAGGAAGGCATCGTTGCCGGTCGTGCGCAACAGCGTCGAGCCGAATTCATTCGGCGTCGTGAGATGAAAGAGCACGTCCATCTCGCTGCGAATCACGCCTTTGTACGTCGAGTCATCGAGCGCTTCGAGATCCGCAACGAGCTCGCTCAGAATCTCGACGACGCGCTCGCGCTTCTTCGTCGCGATGACGAGATTCACGTTGCGAATGACTTCGAGTCTGCGTCGCACGCTGCCGGAGACTTCGACGTTGTCGATCTCGTCGTGCTCCGCGAGTCTCTCGCGAATCAATTCGCCGGCTTCGAATCCGACAGGCAGCAGGAACTGCGACTCCCGCATGCGCGCGAAGGCGATACCTTTGAGAATCGTCTCCGCGGTTTTCGCACCGAATCCTTTGAGCGCGGCCACGCTGCCGTTGCGCGTGGCTTCTTCGAGTTGATCGAGTGATCCGATGCCGAGCTCTTTGTGTAACTGGCCGATCTTCTTGAGGCCGAGCTTCGGCACGCGCAGCAGCTCGAAGATTCCGGGCGGATACTGCGCGCGCAGTTCTTCGAGGTATTCGCTTTTGCCGCTCGCGAGAATCTCTTCGATCACTTGTCCGGTCGCTTTGCCGATGCCGGAGACATCGGCGAGATTCACGAACGCAATGTCGCCTTCGATGTTCTCGACTGCGCGCGCGGCTTTCTCGAACGCGCGCGCTTTGAACGGATTCGGATCACTCAGCTCGATGTAGCGCGAGATTTCATCGAGCATGCGGGCAATGGTGAATTTGTCCATTTTGGTTGTCGGTAGCCGGTTGTTGGTTGTCGGGAGAACGTTTTGTTGCGTCGAGCGCGCAGTTTAGCCAATCATGCGCTCGGTTCTCCCGACAACTGACAACCAACAACCGACAACCGAAATGCAATCAACCAACCGCCTCGTCGTTGCTCTCGATGCTTCCGACCGCGATGTGATTCTTCGTCATGCTGATGCGCTGCAAGGCGTTGCCGGCGTGTTGAAGATCGGGTTGCAGGCGTTCATCGCGAATGGGCCGTCGATCGTGCGTGAGGTGGTGTCGCGCGGCAATCGTGTGTTTCTCGATCTCAAGATTCACGACATTCCGAACACCGCGCAGCATGCGATCGCCGAAGCGGCGTCGTTAGGCGCGTTCATCACAACGGTGCATGCGGCGGGCGGCGAGTCGATGCTGCGCGCGTGCAATCACGACTCGCTGCTCGTGCTGGCCGTCACGATTCTCACGAGCCTCGACGATCGCGAGCTCGCCAACATCGGCTTTAGCGGAACGGCGCTCGACAACGCGGTGCGGCTCGCGCAACTCGCGCAACGCAGCGGATTGCGCGGCGTCGTTGCCTCGCCGCATGAGATTCGTGCGATTCGCGAAGCGTGCGGCGATGCGTTCACGATTCTCACGCCAGGCATTCGTCCCGCGGGATCCGAGACGGGCGATCAGAGGCGCACGATGACGCCGCGCGAAGCGATCGATGCGGGTGCGAGCTACATCGTGATCGGAAGACCGATCACCGGCGCGAACGATGTGCGCGATGCAGCGATGCGCATCGTCGACAGCATCTCGTAAATCGCTGCGGTCGTCGCGATGGAGCGGCGGGCTCTTAGCCCGCCGGGCGAGTCGCCAAACAAAAAACGGCGGGCTGAGAGCCCGCCGTTTCACAATCGTTGTGAGTTGAGCTACGAACCGACGGCGCGGCGGCGCGGCACGACGCAGTTCTGTCCCGGTCCCGGGAAGAACAGGCGCTTCATCGCGAACTGGCGGCGATTGCCGAGGATGTCCGTGCCGATGGCGCGGAGCTGATACTCGCCGCGTGCGGTGTTGTCGAGATTCACGTTGATGCGGAAGTTGCGCACCGGTGTGGTCGACGAAACGTTGTCGCGCTGAGTGCCGAGCGTCGCGGCGCCGAGGGGCGTGTTGCCGAGGAACAGCTCGACGTTCACGATCTTCTGCGTGCCGGTCACCCAGCCGTGAATCTCCGCGCCGTTGCACGTGAGATTGAACGGGCTGTCGAGCTCGATGCGGCCGGTGAGATTGCCGCACGCGCCGTACGACTGCAGACCCGAGTCTTCGCCGACGACGTACACGAACGGACCGACGACCGTCGGATCGTGTTTGCGCTCGTCGTCCGAGATCATCGTGACGTCTTCGTAGATACGCTCGACCTGACCTTCGTACTGCTGCACCGTGTAGTCGAATACATCGAAGGCGATCGTGCGCGCGGACTTCAGCGTCTGCGGATCGACTTCATCGATGAGCGTGATCAGACGTCCGGTCGTGTCATCCCAGTACGCGTTGCGATTGAACTTGATCCCGTTGCCGCGCTCGATCGTCAGGTAGTACGGCAGCGCGAGGAGCTTCGTGCGCAGGAAGAAGGGCGCCATGCCCGGACGCACCTGGAAGCTGTCGATCGTGCCGTCGCGTCCAACCGCGATGTAGTCGCCGCCGTTGCTGACGAGCCACTGTCCGGGGAACGGCGTGTTCGCGATGCGCACCGGCAATGCGATGTTCGTCAGATCGAACGCGTTCAGCGAGTTCTCGGACACCGCGATGAGATATCCGAAGTTGAACTTGATGTCGTTCCAGCCGCGATAGAGCGACGTGGCCGTCGAGAGAATCGTCGAGCGGAAGGACGGCGCGGCGAGATTGGTGATGTCGAAGAGATCGATGCGATTCGAGCAGTACGGACCCGTGGTCGGGTAGCACGGCATGTCGGTCGACGGGAACAGACCGGCGAGACGGTTCGCATCGACCGCGAGACGGCGGTAGTGCAGTCCCGGCGTGCGCGACACGAGCGTCGGTGCGGTGCCGCCCGCGCGCGTGTTGCGAAGATCGAAGATCTCGAGACCCGCTTCGCTGCTCAGGAACAGATAGCCGTTGCTGAACGTCGCGCCGCCTTCGGTCTCGCGCGCGGCCATCGTGTTCATGAAGTCTTCGCGCGCGACCTGAAGATTGCCGACGTCATTCGTCGAGTACGTCGTCAGGATGTTCCCGCGCAACACATAAACGAGCGAGCCGGAACGGAACACGCCTCGCGGCGAGAGCTCGTAATCCGTGACTGCAGGCGTGGAGTCGACCAGCGTCAGCGGACACTCCGCGATGAGGTGATCGGCAAATCCGCTGGAAGCAGTGAGAACCAGGACTACGACGAGAGCGATCCGTGACCAAACGCGCATACAAGCCTCCCGAAAACACACCCATGACGCCCGGCAACCCGCGCGAAGCGTCTCACACGATACGCGGATGTCCGCGCATTTGCAGATAGCGCGACCCCCGCCCAAAAAGAGCTGAATCGAGTTCGTCTGGAACTTAGTTTGGCCTAAGTGCGTGAGTTTTTGCAACTTCGGAGCAAAAGACGAACGATGAACGATGAGCGATGAACGATGAACTGTGGTGCGTGCGCAGCGGGGGTTTCGAGAACACAGATCTCGCGCACGACGGCCGTTCCGACCAGCGACGAACCTCATCGTTCATCGCTCATCACTCATCACTTGTTCTTCACATGGACCTTTCCTCGTCCATCGCGCGCTCAATCAGCGTCATGTATCATGTCCTCGCCAATCTCAGGACTGCCCGGACCAGGGAAACACGATCACCGCGCCGTGCGTTGGGGGATGGTGGAAGACGAATATGCTCGACGGTCACGTGCTGGTTCTCAATCGGTTGTTCCAGGCCGTGCAGATCACGTCGGTGCGGCGCGCTCTGACGCTTCTGTACAAAGGACAGGTGCGCGCGGTCGACTCCGAATACCGCACCTACGACTTCGAAAACTGGATGGATATCCCGGTGCAGCCGGACGATCACTATGTGGTCACGCCGAGCCGGAACATCGTCATCCCACACGTCGTGCAACTCCTGCAGTTCGACCGGCTGCCACGACAGGAAGTGAAATTCTCGCGCGGCAACATCTATCTGCGCGATCAGAACCGCTGCCAGTACTGCGCGAAGAAGTTTCCGTCGAGTGAGCTCTCGCTCGATCACGTCATTCCGATCTCGCGCGGCGGCAAGTCGACGTGGGAGAACGTCGTCTGCGCATGCCTGCCGTGCAATGTGCGCAAAGGCAACAAGCTCCTCTCCGAGTGCGAGATGAAACTGCGCCGCGCGCCCGTGCGGCCGAAGTGGCATCCACTCCATCGCCTGCAGGGAAGAACGTACCCCGCGATCTGGCGGAACTTCCTCGATGAGGCGTACTGGAACGTCGAGCTGAAGCCGGACTGAAGCGGTAGTCGGTAGTCAGTAGTCGGTTGTCGGGAGACCGCCGCACACCCACGGCTTCGCTGCGAACTCGTGGTCGGGTGGCGG
>JBQCJC010000193.1:0-3011 GCA_051953135.1 Thermoanaerobaculia bacterium
ATACGTGCCGCGGACGAAGTAGCAATGCATGCCCGACCTCATTCCGGATGGCAGGAGTTCCGCGAAGCAGGAGGGGACGAAATCCAGCAACTCAGCACGATTGCGCAGAACGCGGCATTGCGGAACAGCGTCGCGTCGATCCACTCGTGGCGCGCTTCCGGCGGTACGGCGCGGATCGCCGCGACGAGCGGCACCGCGATGAGCAGAGCGATCGTTGCGACGAGCACGTACATCGAGGCCGTGAGCCAATTGAGTGCGGCGCAAACGAGGGCGATGAACCCACCGATCGCTGCGATGTGCCGCAGCCTCATGCGATTCCCGTAATCCTCTCCGCGATCGGTACCCACGTGCCGTTCCGTTTTTCCAGCACGATGTAATGTCCGGAACCGCACATGCCACCGCAGACTACACTCACATGCAGCAGGGCGCGTGTACCGGTGAGATTGAATCCGACGCGCGACATCGAGAGCGAGACGTCGGTGGACGTCGCGCCGGTGAATTTCTCCCACGCCCAGCGATCGTCGGCGAATTGCAGGTACTCACGATCGGCTACGAATTTCGAGCCGCGCGGCAGAACGCAGCGAATGCGTGTTCGACGCTCGTTCTTGATCAGAAACTCATGCACAGCGGATGCGAGCCACGGCATTCCTTCGTCGCGTGACCAGCCGATGACGAGCCGGTCGTAGACCTCGTGCGGCTCATCGAAATGGTTTGCGTGGGACATCGGTGCGATCGCGATTCGCGTCCGGCCGTAACCTGCACCTCGCGAGTACTGTTCGACGATCGCGCTCCAGATCGCCTGTTCCTCATGCGATGGCGCAGGCGCCATCATGAAATTGAATCGCGCCAGGATCGGAACGATCGCCGCCTCGACTGCGAGCCCCGCGCGCCGAAGTCCCTGACGCGTCGCATCGCGATCCGCGTGCCACGCTGCTGCGAGCGTGATCCCGCACGTGACCACAAGCCCGATCATCAGCAGGAACGCGAAGCGGCGCGCACGCATGGCCAATTGCGATTGTCCCACGGCGACGACCGTACCGACGAAGTGGCCGTACGTGCCTCAGCAAAGCAACAAGCGCTGCCAGTCGTACCGGCCCGGCCCTATAATCCGCGCCCGTATGCCCAATCACACGGAGCGCGGATTCGCGCCCGAATCCCGCGAACCCGCGCGGCGGCGGTTCATGATCGCAGGCGAGCACGTCATTCTGCGCGCGTTCGAGCGCGAAGATGCGGAGCGTTGCTATCGCTGGATGAACGACCCCAGCATCGTCCGCACGCTCAAGACCCGCTATCCCATCGCCTTCCAAAACGAAATCGAGTGGCTCGATCGCGCCATGCACGCGCACGCGGCCGAGCGTCACTTCGCCATCGAGCGCAAAGACGATCGCACGCACATCGGCAACGCATCGATTCACGCGATCGAATGGGTGTCGCGCACCGCACTCTTCGGCTTGTTCATCGGCGAGCCGAGCGCGTGGAACCGCGGCTTCGGCGGCGATGCGATCCGCACGCTGGTGCGGTTCGCGTTCGATGAGATGAATCTGCAGAAGCTGCGCATCAACGTATTCGAATACAACGACCGCGCGAAGCACGTCCTCGAGACGCAGGGCTTCGTGCAGGAGGGGCGTTTGCGGCGCGAGTTTTTCCGCGAGGGTTCGTATCACGACATCCTCATCTACTCGACATTCCGCGATTCGCTGCCTCAGGAGACAGCCGTATGACCGATAAGAAAATCCGCGTGCTCATCGCGAAACCCGGCCTCGACGGACACGATCGCGGCGCGAAAGTGATCGCGCGCGCGTTGCGTGATGCCGGCATGGAAGTGATCTACACCGGCCTGCGCCAGACGCCCGAACAGATCGTCGCCGCGGCGGTGCAGGAAGACGTCGACGCCATCGGGCTGTCGATTCTGTCCGGCGCGCACAACGTGTTGTTCCCCGAGATCATGCGTCTGCTGAAAGACGAAGGGGCGGAAGCGATCGTGGTGTTCGCGGGCGGCATCATCCCCGAGCAGGACATCCCCAAGCTCAAGGCCCTCGGCATCCGCGAAATCTTTCTGCCCGGCACGCCGACGTCGACTGCCGTCAGCGCGATTCGCGACGCAGTCGCCAGTTGAGCATCCGCGAGCTCGTCTTCGATGACGGCGGCATGAACCTGCTGTCGTCATCCGCATTGCGGATGATTCGCGATGCGTTGCCGCACGACGAGACGACTGTTTTCGTGTTTCGCTCCGGCCGTCCGAATCTCTTCGCGGCCGGAGCGGACATGGCGGAGATGCAGCGCTTCACCGCGTGGGATGCATACGAGTTTGCGCGACTCGGGCAGGAGCTCTTCGACGAGATCGAGCGATTGCCATGCATCACGATCGCGTTGATCGACGGCGATTGTTTCGGCGGCGCACTCGATCTCGCGTTGTCGTTCGATTTGCGTTTCGCGACACCGCGCTCGCGATTCGCGCATCCCGGCGCGAAGCTCGGCATCGTGACGGGATTCGGCGGCACGTCGCGATGGAAGCGCGTGATCTCGCGTCCTGCTGCGAATCAGTTGTTTCTCGCGAATCGCGTGCTGACCGCGAGCGAAGCGCTGTCGATGCAGCTCGTCGATCGCGTGGCCGGCGATCATCGCGACGCGATCGCACGCGCCGCGACGCTCGATCCGCGGCTCAAGCAGTGGACGCGAGCTGCTCTCGTGTCGCAGCCATGATGTCCGCGTAGTCGTCGTTGGTGAGGATGTTGGACGATGCGACGATGCGATGTGCCGCGGCAACCGCACGCGCATTCGTGGCCGTGAGTGACGGCTGCAGATGATCGAAGAGCGACAGCAGGCGCGTCTTCATCGCGCGCTTCTGCAAAATGTCGCCGGACAGGCCGCTGTAGTGAATGTGCCACTCCGCGACGATCTCCGCAACACTCCAGATGACGACGTTCTGATTCGCGATGCGAAGCCACGCCGACCAGTCGTCGAAGTGCGACGCATGCTCATCAAAGCCGCCGACGGCGCGCAGCACGTCC
>JBQCJC010000194.1:0-16645 GCA_051953135.1 Thermoanaerobaculia bacterium
AGAGGGTCGATTTGCCGGCGCCGTTGCGGCCGGCGACCATCATCACCGTGGCGGCCGGGACGGTGAAGGTGACGTCCGCGAGCGCCCACCGGCGGCCGTAGCGTCTGGCAACCCGTTCCACCTCGATGGAGACTTCGTTCATGCAGGGGCGAGTCTGGATGTGTGGGGAAATTTACGCAAGCCGAGGGACGCACAGGGATGTGTGATTGGAATCACGCGGGCAACGACTAGCGGAACGCCGGCGCCGCGCCGGCTGAGCACGCGGCGTCGCGCCGCCCGCCCGGAGCGAGACGCTCCACTGCTCAGCCGGCGAAGACGCCGGCGCTCCGCTCCACGCCGCGCGCGCCATTACAATCGCGCCCCATGCGCCAGCTCGCCGCCTCGGCACTCCTTCTGTTCGTCGCCTGCGCCACCGCTACCACTCCCCCACCTGCGCCCGAGCCTTCGCCCGCTCCGGCTGCCGAAGAAGTGCATGGAATGACGATCGAAGAAGAGGCGTCGATCCTGCGACTCGAAGATCGCCGCGAGCTCGATGCAGCGCTCGTCGATCAATGGCTCAAACATCCAAACGCACTGCATCGCTTGCGCATCGCGCAGGCGTTAGGCCGGATCGGGCCGCACACGAAGAGCGGCGTCGCGCAACTGGCGATGCTCGCGAACGATCCCGACCGCCGCGTGCGCGAGATGGTTGGCTTCTCGTTAGGCGAGATCGGCGATCCCGCGGGCGCGCCGACGCTCGTGCAGCTCATCAACGGCGAAGATGCAGGTGTTGCCGCGGAAGCGGTCGAAGCATTCGCGAAGCTTGCGGCGCGCGACAAATCGCTCGTCACGCAGTACATCGATTTCGCTTCCGAGTCGCGGCCTGAGGGCGTGCGTGCGCGTGCGGTGCGATTCACGTTTCGATGGGAAGACGATCGTGCAAGCGAAGTCGCGAAGAACGCGCTCGCATCGACGTCGGACGCCGTGCGACAGGAAGGCGCGTACTCGCTGCAGCGCCGTCCGTACGCACCCGCGCGCGATCAACTGCTGCTTGTGATGAACGACGCGAACACGCTTACGCGCGCTTACGCGACCGCGGCGTTAGGCCGCATCGCCGATGCGTCAGCGCTGCCGTCGTTGCTCGAAGCGTTGGGCGACATGCATCCGTGGGTGCGCACGAATGCGGCCATCGCGATCGGCCGGGTCGCGGAGAAAACTCGCTCCGCGCTGAATTTCGAACAACTGCCGCGCGTGTTCGCATCGCTGCAGGATCCCGATGCCGGCACGCGCGCGATGATCCTCGACACAATCGGCTACTACGCCGAAACGAATGACACCGCGCGTCAGCGTCTGATCGATGTGCTGCACAACGGCACGGCATGGGAGCGCGAGCTCGCCGCGGGCGCAATCGCAAAGCACCTCGGCGTGATCGCCGATCTCGAATCGAATCTCACGCCGTGGCAGATCGTGCGTGTGCTCGAAGGAACCGCGGCGAAGCCCGAAGGCGCGGCAGTACGCGCGCAGTACGCGGCGCACGCCGATCCGCTCGTGCGCGCGAATATGCTCGCAACGATTCCCGACGATCGCGCCGATGCCGAAGCGTCGATCATTCGCGCCGGACTCGCGGATGCGGATGTGATCGTGCGCGCCAACGCGCTCGATCGCTACGCCGCGATGAAGAGCGAGCCGCAGGACGTGCTCGTGCGCACGCTCACCGAAGCGGTGCAGAACGAAACGAAATCGTCGATGAACGACGCGCGTCTCTCCGCGATCGGCGTGCTCGCGAAGATCGACTATCCCGAGCGCGCGGCGCTGCTGCAATCGCTCGTGAGCGACCACGATCCGGTCGTGCGCCGCTTCGCGTCGGAGCAGATCGCGGAACAACTGAAAACCGCGGCGCCCGCGTACGCGCCGTTGCCAGTCGAACGCTCGATGGACGAGTACGCGGAGATCGTGCGCTGGTCGCGCACGCCGCACACGGCTCGCATCAAAATGACGCGCGGAAACATCGATCTCGCGCTGATGACGCAGGACGCGCCGATGACGACGTGGAACTTCGCGCAGCTTGCGAAGCGCGGCTACTTCAACGACACATCGTTCATGCGCGTCGTACCGAACTTCGTGATCCAGGGCGGCGATCCGCGCAACGACATGAACGGCGGTCCCGGCTACGCGATCCGCGATGAGATCAATCTGCAAAAGTACACGCGCGGCGCGGTCGGCATGGCGTTGAGCGGTCCCGACACCGGCGGCTCGCAGTTCTTCATCACGCATTCGCCGCAGCCGCATCTCGACGGCGGCTACACGATCTTCGGCCGCGTGTACGAAGGCATGTCTGGTGTCGTGGATCAGACGGAACGAGGCGATCGCGTGCTCACGATTGCAATCGACGAAACACCCGCGGCGAGCGACTCGCAAATCACGAGCGTACCAAACGTGTCCTTGCCGCTCGAGATCGGTCCGATCACGACCGAGAAGATGCTCACGCGTTTGCCCGAGTATTCGAAACGCCACGATGACTACAACGCGGACATCACGGTGCTCGAGATGATCAAAGGCTACGTGCGCGCGGGCGATCACGTGGAGGTGTACATGGGCACGTGGTGCAGCGACAGTCAGCGCGAAGTGCCGAAGTTCCTGCGCATTCTCGATGACCTGAAATCAAATTTCGGCACGGAGCTGCCGGTGACGTACGTGGCTCTCGATCGCGCGAAACACGAGCCGGCGAAGCTGGTCGACGGAAAGCACATCGACAAGGTGGCGACGTTCATCTACTACCGCGGCGATGCGGAGCTCGGACGAATCGAGGAGAAGCCGACGTCGCCGCAGTTCGAGGATGATTTGCTGACGATCGTCGCGAAGCCATGAATCTCCCTCTCGTCGGACGTCTTCTGCAACTCAGCGGCATGATCATCCTGCCGATCGGATTGCTCTACGGTCTCGGCCGCAATCAGATTCAGACCGAGGTGCAGTTGCTCGCGCTTGGAGGATTCCTGTTTCTCCTCGGACGCATCCTCGCGCGCGACAAGACTTCATGAAGTTCACCGTCGTCCTCACCGCTGCCTTCCCTGCCGTCGCGCGCGATCTGCTCGCACCGCATTTCGATGTCATCGAACATCCGACCGAGCACGATCGCAGTGAAGACGACATGATCACGCTGCTCGCGGAAGCAGATGCCGCGATCACGTTGCTCAGCGATCCGATCACGCGTCACGTGCTCGAAGAGAATCCGAACCTGCGTTGCGTCTCAAACTTCGCGGTCGGCTACAACAACGTCGACATCACCGCCGCGCGCGAGCTCGGCGTCACGGTCACGAACACGCCCGGCGTGCTCACCGAAGCAACGGCCGATCTCACGATGGCCCTGATTCTCGCGATCACGCGACGCATCGTCGAAGGCGATGATGAGATTCGTACGACGCGCCGCTGCGAATGGGAGCCGCTGAAACTTCTCGGCGCCTCGTTGCAAACCAAAACTCTCGGCATTCTCGGCATGGGTCGTATCGGTAACGCGGTGGCAACGCGTGCACGCGCATTCGGCATGAACATTCACGGCGTGCATCGCGGCGAGTCGATCGATGAGTTGCTCGCGACGAGCGACATCCTCACGATTCATGCTCCGCTTTCAACGGAAACACATCACATCATCGATGCGCATGCGCTCGCGAAAATGAAACGCGGCGCGTATCTCATCAACACCTCGCGCGGCGCGCTCGTCGATGAAAACGCGCTCTGCGATGCGCTCGACAGCGGTCATCTTCGCGGCGCCGCACTCGACGTGTTCGAGTTCGAGCCCGAGATCAATCCGCGATTGTTCGCGATGAAGAACGTCGTGATCGTGCCGCACATAGGCTCGGCGACGGAAGAAGCGCGTAACGCGATGGCGCGAATCGCGGCAACGAATGTGCTGCTGTTTCTTCGCGGAAAGGAGCCGCTGCATCGTGTCGTCTAGCGATCGTCACAACACGATTCTCATCATCATCGACGTGCAGGAACGTCTCATGCCGGTGATTCACGAGGCCGATGCCGTCGCGCGCAATCTCGAGCGCCTCATTCGCGGCACGCACATCCTCGGCATCCCCGCACTCATCACCGAGCAGTACGTGAAAGGACTCGGAGCCACGATCGCGCGCGTGCGCACCACGCTCGACGAAACGCACGGCTATCACCCGATCGAGAAGATGACGTTCTCCGCGATGGGCGTGGAGGCATTCGCCGCACAGCTCGCCGCACTGAAGCGCAGGCACGTGATCATCGCCGGCGTCGAAACGCACGTTTGCGTCTATCAAACCGTGCGCGATCTGCTCGCGTCCGGTTACGAAGTCACGTTGATTGCGGACGCGATGTCATCACGCACGCCGGAGAACAAAGAGCTCGCGCTGCGACGCATGACCGGCGACGGCGCGAAACTCAGCTCGACGGAGATGACGCTCTTCGAATTGCTCGTCACCTCCGGCACCGATGAGTTCCGCCAAATCGCATCGCTCGTCAAATAAGTTGCGGTTTTCTCTCGGAAAGGCGCGCAAATTGCTGCACAACGTCCACTGCAGTGGGGGGCGAGAAACGAATCCTGGTGGTGGACGACGACGACGCGATCCGCGCGCTTGTGCAAACGGTGCTGCTTCGTCGTGGTCTTCGCGTTGACATCGCGCGCAACGGCGTCGAAGCGATGGAGCGCATTCGCGTCTGCCAGTACGCGCTGGTCGTGCTCGATCTCATGATGCCGATGATGAGCGGCTACGAGGTGCTCGATCACATGGCCGTGCTGCCCGCGCATCTGCGTCCGTTCGTGCTCGTGCTCACCGCGGGACTCGAGCCGCGCACGTTCGATCCGAATTTCGTGATCGGCACGATTCACAAACCGTTCGATATCGCCCTGCTTCTCGACACGGTTCTCGGCACGCTGAAAGGCATGCCGGACACGCTGCAATTACCTGATTGTCCGCCGAGCTCAACCAGTATCGAAAAGCCGAACTAGGCACAGCTTTTGACCTATGTACGGGTCATGAGCAGTGAACCGAGAGTCCTCATCGTCGAGAGCAACGACGCCCTCCGCGCGATGCTCTTCACGATCCTCAGACAGCAACCGGTCGAGGTCGACACGGCCACGACCGCCGAAGAAGCGCTGGCGAAAGTCACTCAATGCGATTACGCGCTCGCGCTCGTCGACATGGATATCCCCAACAACGCCGGCATGACGTTCGTGCGTGAGTTCCACGAACTGCGCCCCGACGCAACGACGTTCATCCTCGCCGTACGCGACCCGCGCAGAAGCGACGAATTCATGGATCCGGATCTCGTCTCCGCAATTCTCAACCAACCGCTGGAGATCGATGTGATGGCCGAGATCGTTCGCGAATGCGCGCGCGTCGTACCGAAGCCCGAGAACCCGCGACCCTGCCCTCCCGCCGAAAGCGACATTCGCGCGAAGCTGGATCGCGGATGGCAGTTGACCAACTAACCGCGAGCTGGCCCGCATGATCGAAATCATCGGCTGGGCCAGCTCCGTCATTCTCGTTCTCACGATCGCCACGCAGATCGCGAAGCAATGGCACGACAAAACGAGCGCCGGCGTCTCGACATGGCTGTTCGTCGGACAACTCGCCGCGAGCACCGGGTTCACGATTTACAGCCTGCTCGTGCGCAACTGGGTGTTCGCCGTGACGAACGGAATCATGGTGATGAATGGACTGATCGGCTACGCGATCACGGTGAAGCACAAGAGACGGTAGTCGCTTACACTCCCCCGCCGTGCGCCGTACCGGAATCCTGTTCATCGTCATTGCCGCGCTGCTGTGGTCTACCGGCGGCGTCGGCATCAAGAGTCTCGAAGAGTCCGCGCTTAAGGTCTCGTTCTATCGTTCAGTCTTTGCCGCGCTCACGTTGCTGATCGTGGTTCGCCGCGACGCCGTCAGCGTGAAACCGACGCCCGGATTTCTCGTGGCGGTATTGAGTTACGCCGCGTGTCTCACCTCGTTCGTCGTTGCGACGAAGCTCACGACTTCGGCGAACGCAATCTTTCTGCAGTACGCCGGCGTGATCTGGGTGATGTTGTTCTCGCCTCTCGTATTGCGCGAAGCGATGCGCCGTCGCGATGTGATCGCGATCGTGTTCGCAATCGCGGGCATGGCGTTGTTCTTCGTCGGCAAGTTCGAAGCGCGCGGCATGACCGGCAACGCGATGGCACTCGTATCGAGCGTGTTCTTCGCGACGATGGTGCTCGCGCTGCGACGCGAACATCACGCCTCGCGCGCGGCAGTGACGTGGGGCAATGTCGTGCTCGCGCTCGCATTGCTGCCGTTCGTCTGGGACGAGCTCGCACTCTCGCCGAAATCGTTCTTCGTCCTTCTCGCCCTCGGCGTGTTTCAGATCGGCATCGCCTACGCGTTTTTCGTGAAGGGACTGCAGCACGTCACCGCGACGCAGGCATCGCTCACCGGAATGCTGGAGCCGGTCGCGAATCCGATCTGGGTGCTGCTGGCCGTCGGCGAGCGTCCGTCGACATTTGCAATCGCGGGAGGCGTCATCGTCCTCGCTGCGATCGCGTGGCACACGCTGCAAGGTGAACCGGCATCCGAGATGCCGGCGCCCGATTGAGCTGAATCGCGTTATCGTCCCAGTCCTGCGCGCACATTTTGCAGACGGGACGTTATCGATGATCACCACTCTGATCGAGCCCGCGACCGGTGAGCCGCTCACCGACGTGCCTCGTGTGTCCGTCGACGATGTCGATCGTGCCGTGAGTAACGCGCAACGCGCATTCGCTGGCGAATGGCGTCGCATCAACACACGCGATCGCGCGCGACTGATGAACAAACTCGCGGCGTTGATTCGCGAGAATGCCGACGAGTTGGCGACGATGGAGTCGCGCAACGTCGGGAAACCGATTCGCGATTCGCGCGATGAAGTCGCACTCGCGGCAAACGTCTTCGAGTACTACGCCGGCGCGACGAACAAGATCGGCGGACAAACGATCCCCGGCGCCGCATCGGGTGTGTTGTTGTCCTTTCGCGAGCCGGTAGGTCCATGCGGAATCATCGTGCCGTGGAACTTTCCGATCGCCATCACATCGTGGAAATCCGCGCCGGCATTGGCGATGGGCAACACGGTCGTGCTGAAGCCCGCCGAACAAACGCCGCTCACGGCGATGCGACTCGCGGAGCTCGCGCTCGAAGCAGGATTTCCCGAAGGCGTCTTCACGGTGCTGACCGGCTCGGGTTCGGAGATCGGCGAAGCGATCATCAAGCATCCGCTCATTCGCAAAGTCGCGTTCACGGGATCGACGGAAGTCGGCATGAACGTGATGCGACTGGCGGCCGATGACATCAAGCGCGTCTCGCTGGAGCTTGGCGGCAAATCAGCGAACGTGATCTTCGACGATTGCGATTTCGATCGCGCGATCGCATCGGCCGCATCGAGTTCCCTCGGCAATGCCGGACAGGATTGCTGCGCGCGCTCACGCGTGCTCGTGCAGCAATCGATCTACGACAAATTCTCGAAAGCGCTCGTCGATGCATTTCATGCGATCAACGTCGGTGATCCACTGCGTGATGAAACGGAGATGGGACCGCTCGTCACGACGTCGCACCGCGAGCGCGTGATGCAGTACATCGACAAAGGCAAAGCCGAAGGCGCAACGCTCGCGTGCGGCGGCGAGGTGCCTTCGCAGCGCGGTTCGTATCTTTCGCCGACGGTGTTTCTCGATGCGAAGCCGGAGATGACGATCGTGCGCGAGGAGATCTTCGGTCCGGTCGTGGCGGTGATGCCGTTTCGCGATGAAGCCGAGGCGATCGCGCTCGCGAATGATTCGCTGTACGGACTTTCGGGCTCGATCTGGACGCGCGACATCGGCCGCGCGCTTCGCGTTGCGCGTGCGATCGAGACCGGCAATCTCTCGATCAACTCGGGCAGCAGCGTGCACCTCGAAGCGCCGTTCGGCGGCGTGAAACGCAGCGGCCTCGGACGCGAGCTCGGATTGCAGGCACTCGATCATTACACCGAGTGGAAGACGGTCTACATCGACACGCAGAGTTAGCAATGCAGGGACGAATCGATCTCGAAGAGCTCCGCCGCCTCACCGCGAATGGCGACATCGACACCGTGCTCGTCGTCTTTCCCGACATGTACGGACGTCTCGTCGGCAAGCGCATCGTCGCGCGTTTCTTTCTCGAGCAGAGCGAGATTCACGCGTGCGATTACCTGCTCGCGTGCGACATCGACATGGATCCGGTGCCCGGCTATCAATTCACGAGCTGGGCGAAAGGCTACGGCGATTTTCGTCCCGTGCCCGACCTCTCGACGCTGCGCGTCGCATCGTGGCTCGAGAAGACGGCGATGGTGCTGTGCGATGTGTACGAGGAAGAAGGCGATGCGCTCGTGCGCTTTGCGCCGCGCGGCATTCTGCGCAATCAACTCGCACGCGCCGCGAAACTCGGCTTCAACGCGATGGGCGCATCGGAGCTCGAGTTGTATGTGTTCAAAGATTCGTACGACGACATCGCGAACAAAGGCTTCATCAACCTGCAACCCGTCGGACGAGTGATCGAGGATTACCACATCCTCCAGGGCACGAAGGAAGAGTTCCTCGTCGGCGCGATTCGCCGTCATCTCGAAAAATCAGGAGTGCCGGTCGAATCATCGAAAGGCGAGTGGGGACCGGGACAACAGGAGATCGGTCTTCGCTACGCCGACGTGCTGGAGATGTGCGATCGCCATGTGATCTACAAGCATGCGGCGAAGGAGATCGCGTGGCAGCACGGATGCGCGGTCACGTTCATGGCGAAGTGGGACGAGCGTTACGCGGGCTCGAGCTGTCACATTCACATCAGTTTGTGGGATGACGATGGGAAGCCGATGTTCGCGGGAGACGATGCATTGGGTCCCATTCATTGCTCTCCCATCTTTCGCTGGTTCCTCGGCGGATGGATGAGTCACATCCGCGAGCTCTTCCCGTTTTACGCGCCGTATCCCTCATCGTACAAACGCTACGTCGCGGGCTCGTTCGCACCGACCGGCATCGCGTGGAGTTACGACAATCGCACCGCTGGATTTCGCATCGTCGGACATGGCCCGTCGCTGCGCATCGAATGCAGAACCGCGGGTGCGGACGCGAATCCGTATCTCGCATTCGCGGCCACGCTCGCGGCGGGACTCGACGGAATCGAGAAGCAGATCGAGCCGCCGCCTGCATTCGAAGGCGATGTGTACGGCGCGCGCGAGTTGCCGCAGGTTCCGCACTTCTTGCCCGAGGCGATTCAGGAGTTGGAGAAGAGCACGTTTGCGCGCGAGGCATTCGGCGACGACGTGATCGATCACTACCTCCACTTCTTTCGCACGGAGCAGCGCAAATTCGACGCGGTCGTCACCGACTGGGAACGAAGGAGGTATTTCGAACAAGCATGAGACTCCAGGGAAAAGTGGCTCTCATCACAGGCGGCGCGTCGGGAATCGGCAAAGCGTCGTGTCTGCTGTTCGCGCGCGAAGGTGCGAAGGTCGTCGTCGTCGACCTCAAGCAGGAAGCAGCGCAGGCGACGGCCGAAGAGATCAAAGCCGCGGGCGGTGAAGCGCGCGCATTCGCCGCTGACGTTTCGAAAGCGAAGGATGCCGAGGCGATGGTGGCATTCGCGGAGAAAGAGTTCGGCGCGCTGCACATCGCGTTCAACAACGCCGGCGTCTTTCACGCGGACGATGAATCGGTGACGACGACCTCCGAGGAGATTTGGGATTTCGTCATCGACGTGAATCTCAAAGGCGTGTTCCTCGGATGCAAGTACGAGATTCCTGCATTGCTGCGCGCGGGCGGCGGCTCGATCATCAACACCGCGTCGTTCGTCGCCGTGATGGGCGCGGCCGTTCCGCAGATCGCATACACCGCGAGCAAAGGTGGCGTACTGGCGATGACGCGCGAGATCGCGGTGGAGTTCGCGAGAAAAAACATTCGCGCGAATTCACTGTGCCCCGGGCCGGTGGAAACGCCGCTGCTCGCGGAGTTGCTCGCGGATCCCGCACGACGCAATCGAAGACTCGTGCACATTCCGCCAGGACGTTTCGCGAAAGCGGAGGAGATGGCGAATGCCGCACTGTTCCTCGCGAGTGATGAGTCGTCGTTCGTGAACGGAACTTCGTTCCTGGTGGATGGAGGAATCACCGGGGCATACATCACGCCGGAGTGACGTTGCGATCGTGGCATGCGCGCCGCGATTCTCTCCGCACTGATGTCGTTCACACCGGTCGCGCCGGTCGATTTGCTGCGCTTTCTCAACGTTCCGGCGATCGTGCTGACGCTGCGAGAGCGCAAGGGTCGCGCATGTCACGACGGCCGATGCCGCCACCCTGGAGTGCGGTGGCGCAAACCACCGCTACCGCAGTAACCGCCAAAATCACGCGCCAGTCTTGATCGAAATCCCGCCGTTCGTCGTGCGCAGACGCAGTGGCGTGCCGCCGCCGTTGATCGTGCCGCGCAGCGAATTGCGATCGAAGCTCCTCGTCGCGACCGGCAGATCGCTCTTGATCGAACCGTTCGTCGTATCCGCATCGACATCGAGCGCGAGATCCTTCGGCAACGTCACCGAGATCCGGCCATTCGTCGTCTCGAAATGCAGCGGCTGACCTTTCGTCACTCGCACGAGATCCGCCTCGATGCTGCCATTCGTCGTCGAGGCGTCGACCGTGCCCGAGCAGCGCTCCACTTCAATCCTGCCGTTCGTCGTTTCGAGCTCGATCTTTCCGCTGAGATTCTTCGCTTCGATCGCGCCGTTCGTGTTTTCGAAATCGAGATTCATGCTGCGCGGCACAGTGATGTCGTAACGAACCTCGGCCTCGACGTGATCGCCAGCGAACCACGAGAACAGCGCGGCCCACCCTTCCGAATCTTTCGGCTGCTTCGTGGTGACGACAAGCCCGCCGTTCTTCGCCTGAATGTCGACGCGCAGTTCCTTCATCGCGGCTTTGAGATTGTCGTCGTCCGCTTCGATGCGCTTCAGCGCGATGACGCGAACCTTCGGCTGATCCCACGACGTGACGTTGATGCGGCCGTTGACGTTCGTCAGCTGCACCGTCGCTCCCGGCTTGACGTCGAACGTTTTGTCGAGCGTCTCGGTCAACTCACCCGCGGCCGCCGCGGTGGTGAGCATCAGGAACATTGCCGCAGGAATCAGTCTTCGCATTCGTGCACCTCGCTTTGTTGCGTGGATACGGCGGAATCGCGCGGAGGTTGCGGAACGGTTGCGCGACAATGGCGGCCACATGCGTCGCGCCCTTACCGTCGCTCTTCCCCTGGCTGTCGTGTTTGCACTCGCGCTGTGGCGTTCGCACGGCGTCCCACCACGCGATGCGAATGCGCCCGCGAACGAGTTTTCGTCCGCGCGCGCAATGACGGTGCTGCGCGAGCTCGCACAACACGGCGAACCGCATCCAGTCGGATCGCGCGCGAACGCAATCACGCGCGATCTCATCGTCGCCCGCTTCCGCTCCCTCGGCTACGACACCAGCATTCAGCGCCGCTTCGCGTGCAACGCGTACGCGAATTGCGGGACGGTCGAGAACATCATCGCGAAGCGCGCGAACGCGCGAGGCAGCGCGGTGATGCTGATGGCGCACTACGACTCCGTCGGCGCGGGACCTGGTGTCTCAGATGATTTGATGGGCACCGCGGCCGTACTCGAAGTCGCGCGTGCGATGCAGAAAGATGCGCCGCGCAATCCGGTGATGTTTCTCATCACCGATGGTGAAGAAGCGGGGCTGTTAGGCGCGGAAGCATTCACGGCAGACGCGAATCTCATGCGCGACGTTTCCGTCGTAGTCAACGTCGAGAATCGCGGGACGTTCGGCGGCAGCAACATGTTCGAGACCAGCACCGGCAATCGCTGGCTCGCACGCCATCTCGCGAATGCGCTGCCGCGACCGATGGCGACGTCATTCTTCTACGCGATCTACAACCTGCTGCCGAACGACACTGACGTCACGATCTTCAAGCGTGAAGAAAAAGCGGCGGTGAACTTCGCGGCGATTCGCGGTGTGAACTGGTATCACACACCACTCGACGACGTCGCCCACGCAAGCGAGCGCACGCTGCAGCATCACGGCGAGAATCTTCTCGGCACCGCGCGCACGCTCGCTGATGTCGATCTCGACGCGCGCAGTTCCTCCGACGCCACGTACTTCGACATCCTCGGCTTCACGCTCGTGTGGTGGCCGCAGGAATGGACGCTGTGGATGGCGGTGATCAGCCTGCTGCTGCTCGTCGGCGCCGCGCGCAAGCTGCCGCCGCGCGCGATGACGTACGGCGTACTCACCGCATTCATCGCAATTCTGCTCGCCGCGTTGATGGGATACGGCGTGAGCTGGCTCGCGCGATTGCGCGCGGCTGACATGACATGGGTCGCACATCCTGAAGTTTCGATCGCGGCGATGTGGTTGACGGGACTCGCGGCAGCGTTGATCGCGGCCGCGATGTTTCGCAAACGCAGCGAGCCACTGCCGATGCTGTACGGCATCGGAATCGTGTGGCACGCGATCGGGATCGCGCTCTGCCTCACGTTAGGCGGCACCGCGTTTTTGTTCGTCGTGCCGGCGATCGCGGTCACGTTGTGCGCACTCATTCACGCGAATGAGGTGATCACCAGCGCTGTCGCAGCAACCGTCGGCGCTGTGTTGCTGTTTCCCCTCGGCCTTTTGCTTTACGAAGCGTTGGGCGGATCGATGATGGCCGCGGTCGCAATCCTCATCGGCATCCTTGCTACGTTTGTAGCACCTTTGTTCGCGTCGATGCGCAGTGCCATTGCGATTGCGATCCTCGCGATCGTTTGCGCGATCATCGCGGTTGCACTGCCTTCATACGACGATGCGAAACCGCGTCGCATCAACGTGCTCTACGTCGATGATCCCGCCGCACCGACTCCGCGCTGGATCACCAGCACCGTGACTCCGCGCATGACGCAATTCGCGAGCTTCACGAAGCTCGACACGTCGATCACGCCGTGGAACAAGGCATCGGGTTTCGCTGCGACCGCACCAAAACTCGCGATTCCGCGGCCGGTGATCGCGCAGGAGCCAATTGCCAATGGCGTGCGATTGCGCATCAACGCACAGAGAAACGCGAGTCGCATCACGCTCATCTATCGCGGCGGAACGACGCAGCGCGTCAACGGAATCGCGTTACCGCCGAAGCCGGAGCGTCGTCACGATCGCGCCGGCGAATGGCAGTTCGTTACTGTCAGCGCGACTCCGGAAGTCGTCGTCGACATCGCCACGAAAGGGTTGAGTGACGTCATCGTCAGCGAGGCGACGTATGGACTCCCAAATGTTGGGAGCGCATTGATTGAGGCACGCAATCAATCGAGCGCATTTCAGTCACACGAAGGCGATCTCACGATCGTGCGGGCGCGCCTGAAATGAAAACGCCCGCCTTGCGGCGGGCGCTTTCAGGAGCGATTTACTCTTCCTTCTTCTTACGAGTGCGCTTCGGCTTCTCTTCGCCGGCGCCCTCTTCGGCCTTCGGCGCGGCCGCTTTACGCGTGCGCTTCGGCGTCTCTTCGGCAGCGGTTTCCGCGGCCGGGGCGGCGGCCTTCTTGCCGCCCTTCTTCGACGGCGCCGGAGTCTCGGAAGCGCCTTCGGTCTTCTCGGCCGAACGCTCCACGAACTCGAGGATCGCCATCTCCGCGGCGTCGCCGCGGCGCGCACCGAGCTTCATGATGCGCGTGTATCCGCCCGGACGCGTCGAGAAACGCGGCCCGAGGGTATCGAACAGCTTCACGATCGCTTCGTCGGAAACCAGACGAGCGGCGTTGCGGCGGTTGTGCACGCTGTCGTTCTTCGCCAGCGTGATGAGCTTCTCGATCTGCGGGCGCAGTTCCTTCGCTTTGGGAAGCGTCGTCACGATGCGCTCGGCCTGGATCAGAGAAGTGAGCTGGTTGCGGAACATCGCGGCGCGATGGCTCGACGTACGGCCCAGCTTTCGGTTTGCATATCCATGTCTCATCGGTTCACCTCAACCCTCAATCACGCGCTTAGTCGCGCATCTCCCGCGAGCCAACCGGGACGCGGGTCATGCCGAACGACAGACCGAGGCTGGCGAGAACGTCTTTGATCTCGTCGAGCGACTTGCGGCCGAAGTTCTTCGTCGAAAGCATCTCGCGCTCGGTGCGCTGCACCAGATCGCCGAGGGTACGGATGTTCGCGTTCTTGAGGCAGTTGGCCGAGCGGACGGAAAGATCGAGCTCCTCGATCGGCTTGGCGAGCATCTCGGCCAGGCGCGGATCGACTTCCGGAGCGGCTGCTTCCTCGCGCTCTTCCGCGCGCGTTTCGAACGCGCTGAAGATTCTCAGGTGGTCACCGAGCAGCTCGGCAGCGAGGCTGATCGCCTCCTGCGGCGAGACCGCGCCGTTGGTCCACACTTCGAGGATCAGCTTGTCGTAGTCGGTCATCTGACCAACGCGCGCGCCCTCCACGTGATAGTTCACGCGACGGACGGGCGAGTGGATCGAATCGACCGGGATGTAGCCGAGCGGCAGATCGGAGTCCGCGTTGCGATCGGCGACGACGTAGCCGCGGCCCTTCTTGAGACGAGCCTCGAGCTTGAGCGAACCTTCCTTCGACAGCGTCGCGATGTGCGCGGTGGGGTCGAGGATTTCGACGTCCGGATCCTGCTCGAAGTCGGCGGCCGTGACGACGCCCGGTCCCTTCTTCTCGAGGTACAGCGTCTTGGGGCCGCTGCCATGGAGCTTGAACGGCACTTGTTTGAGGTTGAGGACGACGTCCGTCATGTCTTCCACGACGCCTTGCAGCGACGAGAACTCATGCAGCACGCCTTCGACGCGAACAGCGGTGATGGCCGCACCCTCGATCGAGGAGAGCAGGACCCGCCGCAGCGCGTTCCCGATGGTCGTACCGAAGCCGCGCTCGAACGGCTGGGCGATGAAACGCCCGTAATTCGGTGTAAGGGTCTCGGGATCGTAATCGAGCTTTTTGGGTTTCTGGAAATCTGACCACATCATGTGAGCGGCCTCCTCGCGTGAGACGGCACCGCGGACGCGCGCACGCGTCGCCCGCAGTGCCATCGAGATTGATTACTTCGAGTAGAGCTCGACGATGAGCTGTTCCTGGATGGGGAGGCGGATGTCTTCGCGCTTCGGAAGATCCGTCACGGTACCGCGGAACGCCTCGGGCTCGAGCTGGAGCCATGCCGGAACGCCGCGACCCGCTGCCGTTTCGACGGCCTGACGGATCTGATCGTTCTTCTTGCTCTTCTCACGAACCTGAATGACGTCGCCCTTGCGGACCTGATACGACGGGACGTTGATCTTCTTGCCGTTCACCTCGACGTGGCCGTGGCGGACGAGCTGGCGGCCCTGGGCGCGCGAGGAGGCGAAGCCGAGGGAGTACGCCACGTTGTCGAGCCGGAGCTCGAGCTGGCGGAGAAGGTTCTCGCCGGTAATGCCGGTCTTGCGCTCGGCGCGCTGGAAGTACAGCCGGAACTGGCTCTCCAACAGACCGTAGATGCGCTTCACTTTCTGCTTTTCACGAAGCTGCAGACCGTAGCCGAGCACTTTGGAACGGCGGCGGCCATGCTGGCCAGGCGCGTAGTTGCGGCGCTCGATTGCGCACTTGTCCTTGAAGCAACGATCGCCCTTCAGAAACAGCTTCATGCCCTCGCGACGGCAAAGCCGGCAAACGGGGTCGGTATAACGAGCCACTCAAGCCTCCTGATGTTCGCACCCGCGCCACCATGGCGCGTTGCGTTTACGCCGGCTGCTGCTCGGCGTAAGAAAACGCGTTGGCGGTTGGCAGCCGGCGGGCACTTTCTCCGCCGGCCACCAACCGTCAACAAAACTTTCGATTTGCGTCAGACGCGGCGGCGCTTCGGCGGCCGGCAGCCGTTGTGCGGGATCGGGGTGACGTCCTTGATCGACTTGATGTCGAGACCGGACGCCGCCAGCGCACGGATAGCCGACTCGCGGCCGGCGCCGGGGCCCTTCACCTTGACGTCGACCGAGCGGATGCCGTGCTCCTGCGCGAGCTGCGCAGCATTCTGAGCTGCCACCTGCGCGGCGAACGGAGTGCCCTTGCGGGAACCCTTGAATCCGATGCGGCCGGCGCTCGACCACGACAGGATGTTGCCCATCGGATCGGTGATCGCCACGATCGTGTTGTTGAAGGTCGCCGCGATCGACGCGACGCCGTGCGGAACGTTCTTCCGCTCCTTGCGCTTGGTACCGGCGCGACGCGCGCCCGCCTTTGCTCCACGTGCAGTTGCCATCTGAATCCCTTTTCAAAAGTTGCCGTTCGCGAGAGCGAAAGGCTACTTCTTCGTTGCCTTCTTCTTGCCCGCGACGGCGCCCTTGCGGGGACCTTTGCGCGTGCGCGCGTTGGTGTGCGTCCGCTGTCCGCGCACCGGAAGACCACGGCGGTGACGCATGCCGCGGTAGCAGTTGATCTCCATCAGCCGCTTGATGTCGAGGCCGACGTCTTTGCGCAGATCACCTTCGACCTTACCTTCGTCGGTGATGATCTGACGGATCTTGCGCACATCATCTTCCGTGAGGTCCTTGATGCGCGTGTCCTTGTTCACGCCCGACTTCGACAGAATGTCGTTCGAGCGAGTACGGCCGATGCCGTAGATATACGTCAGGCCGATTTCGACCCGCTTGTTGAGTGGAAGATCCACACC
>JBQCJC010000195.1:0-5789 GCA_051953135.1 Thermoanaerobaculia bacterium
GGCATCGGTGCGGGCGATCAGGTGATGCTGCAGTTCCCTGGTCTGACGGACAAGGAAGGGTTCTTCGGCCGCGATCAGGCCGCGTATCTTCTCGACGGTCTGTTCAATAAAACCAAGCCGAGCGGCTTCGAGCGTTTGAGCGCGAAAGGTGCTCGCTCGGAAGGTCAGTACCACATCAAGGCACGCTGGACGACGACGCAGGGGGATCGCGATCTGTACATCACGCTGCAGCAGAAGGACGGTCGCTGGACCGTGGCCTCTGTGAAATCCGGAAGCTGACAACTCCATAATGTCGCGGGATGTCTGACACACAACCGCGAAGAGCACGATCAGGCGCTGCGACGATTCTCGTCGCGGCGCTTTTTCTTTTGGTCGCGGGCATCACGTGGGGCGTGTCGCTCTGGCGCGTGCGCGATCTGCAGCGCTCGTTTCCGCAACGTCTCGAAACGCATCTGCGCAACGATGCGGACAATCTCCGCAACGACATCACCAGTCTCGAGCAGGAGCTCGATGCGTCGGCCGCGCGCATCGCCGTCGCGATCGTGGGAAAGGAAAACGATCGCGCCGTCCTCTTCCGCATCCTGCGCAGCGAGGCTTCGCAATCAGGGCGCGGCGCGCGTCTGCTCAACACGAACAATGAAGCAGTCGCGTGGTGGGGCGAGGACTATCGCGCGACGGAGGACCGCACGTTCCAGTTCGACGTCACGAACCTCTACGTGACGCACGCGAAGAAATCGCCGAAATTCACGGTGCAGACGTTCGCGCGCATCGAGAACGTGCCCGGCCGCTCCGCGGCGTTTCATCGCGATGACGGCTGGATCGCCTCGACGTTTCTGCACGGCGGATTTCCGCGACAGGAAAAAGGAACGCGTCGCATTCTCCTCGCGAAGCGCAACGACTCGACGTTGTGGGTCGATGCAAAGCCGCGCGCCGCAAGCGATGTGATCGATGCGACGCGCGCCGATGGGCTGTCGATCGTCGCCGCGATTCTCGCGTTAGGCGCAATCGCGCTCGCGATTCAGCAACAGCACATCACGCTGCGCATCCTCTTCTGCCTGCTCGCGCGCATCGCCCTGCTCCCGATCCACACCTCGACCGATCCCCTCGGCATCTTCAGCTTCGAGTTGTACGGCTCGAAGCTGTTAGGTCCGTTCAGCCGCTCGCCGTTCGATCTCGCCGTCACGGCGCTGACGATCGCGGTGATCATCGCGATGCTGCGCCCGCTGATCGGCAGGCTTCCGATCGTCGTGCGCGTGCTGCTGGCCGCGCTCGCGATGTGGGGCTTCATTCTCGTCGCCGAAAACTTCATCGCCAACTCGCGCGTCTCCGCGCTGCCCGATCACGTCGTGCCCGCGACTATCGCGCAAGGCGTGCTGCTCGCGGCGATGCTGTTGTTCGCGTACGCGGTGGCGATTCTCATCGGCACCGTGTTCGTGCGCTTCCGCGACGAGCTCGCACACCGCAATCCCGCATTGCGCACCGCCCTCGGCGCGATCGTCATCGGCTCGATCGTCTTCTTCCCGCTGCACGCATTCACGCGCGCCGGCGCACGTCGCTTCATCAGCGACACCTACGCGCCGCTCGTCACTGGCGAAGCGGGACAGTTGCGCACGATGATCGAGACGACACTCGATCGCGAATTTCAGCGTATCGATCTCGAGACGTTGCTCGCCGACGACTATCGCCGCGCGAGCATGGAAGATCTCGCATACGCGTTGTGGCTGCGCTCCGATCTCTCGAAGTTGCACATACCCGCCGTGATCAGCGTGCGCGACGAGTTCACGCAATCGTCGATGAGCCGCTTCGGCGTTGGCCTGCCGCAATTTGACGAGCAATCGTCGAGCAACGAAGGCGAAGTGGCGCAAGTCGGTCGCGTGCGAACGGTGTTGCTGCATCACGATTTCGACGTGATGGTGTTCGGCACGACCGTCGGCCTCGGCTCAGTGCACGTCGTGAATCCCGCCGATACCGGCGTCTCCGCATTCGCCGATGTCTATCGCGATTTCTTCGACACCACCGACGACGACACAACCGGCTTGCACCCGCAGCGCGAGCCCGCGGTGTATGACCCCGATGGCGTTCCACAAAGCACGGTCACGTATCGATTGCCGCAGAGTCCCGCGCTGTACTTCAAGCGATTGAAGCCCGACACCGGCGTGTGGGTTCGCAGCGCGGATCCCGACGAGCCGACGTTGTATGTGCGCCGCGGCGAGAACGCGTTGTACGCCTTCCCGCTGCAAGTCGCGACCGCGGGACAACAAATCCGCCGCTTCGGCGGCGTCGCGGTGTGGGCGCTGATCGGATTGATGTTCTCGCGGATGATCCGTTCCGCGCCGCGCATCGCAGCGTTCCTGCGCGGCCCGTGGAATCTCGATTTTCGTGCGCGCACGTCGATCTATTTGATCGCCGTGGTCATCCTGCCGCTCGTCGCGTTCGTGCTGTTCGTGCGCGCGTATCTCGCGAATCGCCTCGAAAGCGAATACGTCGAGCGCGGACAGTACGCGCTCAACGCCGGACAACGCGTGATCGAGGATTACATCGGCGCGCAGGACGCTGCGCCGGAACAGATTCTCAACGACGCGATCTTCAGCTGGCTCGCGCGCGTGATCGGCCACGATCTGCACATCTACCGCGGCGATGAGCTGATGGCGTCGAGCCGCCGCGACCTCTTCGCCGCGCACGTCGAGTCCGAACGCTTACCCGGCGATGCGTATCTCGACATCGTGCTCGGCGGCAAGCAACTCGTGCGCGCGCCGCGCACCGCGGGCAACGCGCAATACGTCGAGATCTACAGTCCCGTGAACCTCGGCAACACATCCGGCCGCAGCTACACGCTCGCGCTGCCGTTCATCGTGCAAGGCCGGCAGATCGAGTCGCAGGTGAACGATCTCGCGACGACGATCTATCTGCTGCTCGTCTTCATCGCACTCGCGGCAGTGGCCGTTGCGTTTCGCATCGCGAGCGGCGTCACGCGTCCCGTGCAGGGGCTCGTCGCGGGCGCACGCAACGTCGCCGCGGGTAAGTTCGATGTCGACGTCGAAGCGCCTGCCGATCCCGACATCGGCTTGCTCGTGACGACGTTTCGCGAAATGGCGCGCTCGATTCGCAGACAACAGGATGATCTGCGGCACGAACGCGATCGCCTGCAAACAGTGCTCGAAAACCTCCACGCCGCGGTCGTCGTGCTCGATGGCTCGATGCAAGCCGGAGAGATGAACGCGATGGCGCGACGACTCTTCGGCATCGAGTCGTTCCCCACGTTTCCGACCGTGCGCGATTTCCTCGCGCGCCATCAGCCGCGCCGCGTCGAGTCGGAAGAAGTCGCGGTGACGATCGACGGCAACGAGCGCACATTGCGCGTTTCCATCGTGCCGCTGCCGGACAGCGATGAAGAGATGCTCATCGCCGAAGACGTCACCGAGATCCTGCGCTCGAATCGACTCGAAGCGTGGAGCGAGATGGCGCGCCAGGTCGCGCACGAGATCAAGAATCCACTCACGCCGATTCAACTCACGGCCGAGCATCTGCGCGCCGTTGCCGAACGCGAGGATCCGAATCTGCCGCGCGTCGTGCACACCGCGGTGGAGAACATCCTGCGTCAGGTCGTGACGCTGCGCGAGACGTCAAAAGAGTTCAGCGACTACGCGTCGCTGCGTCAGCCGCAACGCGCGACGATCGATCTGCAGAAGCTGCTGCGCGACATCGCAGCGGGATACGCGGACAGTCGCGAGCGCGGCATCGCATTCGAAACCACGATTGACGCCACCACGCCTCACGCATTCCTCGGCGATGAGCGATTGCTGCGCGGCGCCATCTCGAATCTCATCGAGAATGCGTTTCAAGCCGCGCCTAATGGACGCGTGCGACTCGCGTCGTCATCGATCGACTCGCACGTCACGATCGCCGTGGAAGACAACGGTCCCGGTGTCGAATCCGAGTTGCTGCCGCGCATTTTCGACCCGTATTTTTCGACGAAGTCATCGGGCACGGGACTCGGGCTGGCCATCGCGCGCAAAGCGATCGAAGAGCACGGCGGCCGCATTCACGCCGAGAATGTGCATCCCGGTTTGCGAGTTGTGATCGAGTTGCCAGTCCGGCCTAACGCATGAGATCCCTGCTCGCCACGATCATCGTCGCGCTCACCTTCTTCGCCACGCCGCTCGCGCACAGCGAAACGGACGTGACGCGCGCGACGTTGCGCGATCGCATGGTGCGTCTCATCAATCGCGATCGTGTTGCGTACGGGCTCAATGAAGTGCAACTCGATCTGCAAGCTTCGGCGATCGGCGATGCGTATTGCGAAAAGCAGCTTCGCAACGGCACCACCGGCCACTTCACGACGGACGGACTCGCGCCGTACATGCGCTACTCGTTCGCCGGCGGCAATGATGGCGTGAGTGAGAACGCGGCCGCGTGGTCCGCGGATTACGCGTTCAACGAACGCGCGCTGTACGAAATGCTCGGCCGCTCGCAGGACGCGATGATGGCCGAGATGGCACCGCGCGACGGCCACAAGAAAACGATTCTCGATCCGTATGCGACGCACGTCGGAATCGGACTGGCGTGGGAGAAGGGCGAGTTTCGTCTCGTGCAGGAATTCATTCGCCGCTACATCGACTGGGCGCGTCCGATTCCACGCGACGCGCACCTCGGCGAGACCGTAAGAATGACCGGACGCGCGACGAGCGGCACGCGCATCGAGGCGATCACGGTGCACTACGAACCAACGCCGGAAACGATGCCCGCACACGTCGCGAGCGCGATCGATGTCTACTCGCTTCCCGACAAACGCACGGAATACTCGCCGCGAGCGCGCGGCTCCGCGCGATCCGCATTCAGCACCGCGACACGCCGTCGCGATGAGCCGGGCGACTTGCTCACCGGCAGCGACGGCTCGTTCTCGTTCGAAGTTCCGTTCACCGAAGGCGCGGGCGTTTATACGGTTGTGGTGTGGGTGAGTCGCGACGAGACGAAGAAGTTGATCGCGGCGAGCAACATCTCGATTCACGTCGCTACACCACCACCCACAACGCCTGCCCTCGCGTCATCGCCTGCTTCGCACTGAGCATCAACTGCACGTACGTCTGCACGTCGAGATCGGCATCGACATCTTCGTGCTCGAGGTAATGCGCGGCGAGACTCATCAACGCGAGATCATCCGTCGGCAATGACGCCGCGCTCGCGAATCGCGTCAACTCATCGACGAGCACCGGAAGACTGCCGATCTGCAGCGGATCAGCAAGAGTCGCAATCGCAACATGTTCGACATGATCGAGTGTCGCCGGCACATACACGGCCTGATACGCATCGATCGACGCGAGTTGCGGCGATGCATCCACCGCTCGCAACACGCGCTGCTGCAGCAATCGCCATCCGCTCGCATCGACCGGCTCCGATTCATACGGATCATGCCGATCCGGCAGCGCGAAGCGCCCCCGCAGTTCCGCATCGACAACGCGCGCCAATTCACCGGCAAACACGTCGGCCGCATTTCCAACAATGAATGTGAGGGACAAGCGGCAAGGATTGTAACTGCCGCCATGAGTGGGGAGCGAGGGGCCTGGAGCTCGGGTGGCGGCACGATGCTCATGCCTCGCACCACCCACCCACCAAGGTCCCTCGCTACGCTCGGGATGACATGCCCCGATGCCTCGCGCCACCCACCAGCGCGCGGCCATGTCACCCCGAGCGGGAGCGAGGGGCCTGGCGCTCGTGTGGCGGCACGATGCTCATGCCTCGCGCCACCCACCCACCAAGGTCCCTCGCTACGCTCGGGATGACATCACTTC